>NZ_JBAHZB010000052.1:8361-16853 GCF_036697315.1 Alteromonas sp. 14N.309.X.WAT.G.H12 | reverse complement strand
GGTGGTGGTTAATGCAGTAATCGGCGTGATCCAGGAAGGAAAGGCAGAAAAAGCCATGGATTCTATACGCCAAATGCTGGCGTTGAAAGCCGCCGTTTATCGTAATGGGCGACGACAAACCATTGATGGCGAAGATCTTGTACCTGGAGATATCGTAATGCTGGAAGCGGGGGATAAAGTGCCCGCCGATATTCGAATTATAAAAGCCCACAGTCTTTTTATTCAGGAAAGCTTATTGACCGGTGAATCATTACCGGTAGAAAAAAATACCCAAAAAGTGGAATCAGACACTGCCTTAGGCGATCGAAATTGTATGGCGTTTAGCGGCACTACTGTGACCGCCGGACAGGGAATGGGCGTGGTGGTTGCCACGGGAGCCAATACTGAAATCGGTCAAATAGGGGGCATGTTATCGGATGTGCAAAAACTGACTACCCCCTTGGTGGCGCAGATGGATGTGCTGGCGAAATGGATCACCGTATTTATTCTAATTATCGCCGTTCTTTTGCTGGTTGTGGGCACATTTATTCTCGATCAGCCGTTCACTGATCTGTTTTTGGCGGTGGTGGGGTTGTCCGTTGCTGCCATCCCTGAAGGTTTGCCTGCGGTGTTAACTATTACGCTCGCGGTGGGTGTGCAGGCTATGGCAAAACGCAATGCCATCGTGCGGGTATTACCGGCCATCGAAACTTTGGGCTCGGTTTCTGTCATTTGCTCGGATAAAACTGGTACCTTTACCCGCAATGAAATGCTGGTGTCCTGTGTTCATACCGCCGATGATATTTTCTCCGTGGATGGGGAGGGTTATGAACCCGAAGGGACGATCTGGATTAACCATAAGCGGCTTACCGAACATCACCCGTTACTTAATGATATTGCGGCTGCTTGTGCCTTGTGTAATGACGCAGAGATAAACAATAACAAAGGAGAATGGGTTGCAGAAGGTGATCCCATGGAAGCGGCGTTACTGAGTTTTTCGCAAAAAGTGGCCTTTGATGAAGCGGCTGACTATCGAAAGCACTGGTCGCGCACTGATGTGCTTCCCTTTGATTCAGATACTCAATACATGGCAACGCTGAATCATGATCATGTCCATCACAATGCCATTTTTGTTAAAGGTGCCCCGGAAGTCCTTATCAATAAGTGTGACACTCAGCATACCCGTGGCGGGAGAGAGAACCTTGATGCCAGCTTTTGGCACCAAAAAGCAGAAAGTATGGCCAAGCAGGGGTTACGGGTGCTGGCCATTGCTCATAAAAGCCTTGCTGATAACCATACTACCATGGCGGTGTCAGATTTAGACCAGGGCGTATGTTTGTTAGGGTTAGTTGGCCTGATTGATCCGCCGCGCCAGGAAGCCATCGAGGCGGTTAAACAATGTCAGGGTGCACACATACAGGTCAAAATGATAACCGGCGATCATGCCATTACTGCCCAGGCCATCGGTGCAAAGCTCGGTTTGCATCATGCCGATACGGTATTAACGGGGGCGCAAATCAATGAGATGAATGACGATGAGCTAAAACAGGCCGTACAGAAAACCGATGTATTTGCCAGAACCACCCCCGAACATAAATTACGGTTGGTGATGGCATTGCAATCCCTTGGCCTTACCGTGTCGATGACTGGCGATGGCGTGAATGATGCGCCATCGTTAAAACGGGCTGATGCCGGCGTTGCAATGGGCTTAAAAGGCAGTGAGGCGGCCAAGGAAGCCGCGGAAGTGGTACTGGCCGATGATAACTTTGCGTCTATTGCTGCAGCGGTGGAGCAGGGACGTACCGTTTATGCCAATATCAAAAAAGTGGTTAGCTGGACACTGCCCACCAACGCCGGGGAAGCCTTGACCATTATCGTGGCCTTAGTGGCAGGGCTGCCTTATCCCATTACTCCAGTGCAAATTTTGTGGGTGAATATGATCACGGCGGTGACCTTGGGCATGGCCCTCGCGTTTGAACCTACCGACAGCAATACCATGAAAAAGCCGCCGCGACGTCGGGGGCAAGCCCTTATTCAACCGGCATTGCTTTGGCAAATTATGTTGGTAGGCACGTTATTTTTCCTGGCCGTGTTTGGCATTTATCAACTTGCGGTGGAAGAAGGGCATGATGTGGAGTATGCCCGTACCCAAGCTATGAATATGCTGGTGGGGTTGGAAATCTTTTATCTGTTCTTTATTCGTGCAATGCATCGAAGACAGTTTACCTTGATGGGCTTAAAAGGTACTAAAATCGCTTGGTGGGCGGTAACCTTTGTCATTCTTGCCCAGTTGACCATTTCATACGTTCCCGTGTTCCAAGAGATTTTTGGCACCCAAGCACCTACCTTACAAGATAATCTGCTGATTGTACTTACAGGTGGTATTTTGTATCTGTTATTGGAAGCTGAAAAAGTTGTTCGCTTCTGGATATGGGCAAAAATGAAGCACAGGTAGGGACGGCCAAATGCCGTCCCTAGCGGTTGCTGTATGAGTACAGGGTGTTAACTATTTTGGGTGAATTGCTCGTAAGCTAGCATGGCATCGGCGGCATACATCAGTGACGGGCCACCGCCCATGTATATTGCCATGCCCAATGCTTCTTCGATTTCTT
The DNA here is from genome assembly GCF_036697315.1 of Alteromonas sp. 14N.309.X.WAT.G.H12. Taxonomy (NCBI): domain Bacteria; kingdom Pseudomonadati; phylum Pseudomonadota; class Gammaproteobacteria; order Alteromonadales; family Alteromonadaceae; genus Alteromonas; species Alteromonas sp. 14N.309.X.WAT.G.H12. The sequence goes on along the minus strand of NZ_JBAHZB010000052.1, from coordinate 14,262 downwards.
CTTTGCTTGCCCCTTGCTCTACCAGCGCTTTGACGTGAAAGCCAATACAGCCGTCACAACGAGCAGAAACGCCAATAGCCAGGGCAATGAGTTCTTTGGTTTTTTTATCAAGGGCGCCGTTTTTCGTTGCCGCCTGTGCCATGGCAGAAAAGCCTTGTAAGGTGTCGCTAATATCCGTACGTAATGCTTTTAAGTTCGAGGAAATGCTCTGGGTGATTTCAGGATAGGATTTACTCATAGTCAGCTCCAAAAATAAATATGCAAACGCAATAGACGTATGCTGCATTATTAATATCACAGCCAATAAAAAAGCAAATTAGTCTAGATCAATAAAACCCGGTATACAGGCGAAACCCATGCCTGATTTAATATAGCTTGCTGCCCCAGCTTAATTTATTCCGTAAAACGTTGAAATAGCTGTAGCCTTTAGGATGCACAAGTCGAAGGGTATCGTTACTTTTATGAACACGGATTTCATCACCGGGCAGTACCGGCAGCACAATGTGGCTGTCGCAACTGACCTGTAAACTGTCGCTGTTGACTTTGGATACCCGCATAGAGATGGTGCTTTTGGCATTCACCACAATGGGGCGACTGCTTAAAGTATGCGGAAACATGGGAACCAATGTTAAAGCATCAAGGTGAGGAACGATGATGGGGCCACCGGCAGATAAAGAATACGCCGTTGAACCTGTTGGTGTAGCCACGATTAGACCATCAGAACGCTGGCTGAAGACAAATTGGTTATCAATATAAACTTCAAATTCCATCATATGGGCCACTTTTCCGTGGTGTAATACCACTTCGTTCATGGCGGCGTTACTGCTTTTGAGTTTTTCGTAACGATAAACGCACACTTCAAGTAAAAAGCGCTCTTCCTCCACCGTATCACCGGCGAAGATAAGATCTAACTGTTCTTCGATTTGATCAGGGTGAATATCAGTGAGAAACCCCAAATTGCCTCGGTTAACCCCCACCACATGAATATCGAAACGAGCCAGAACCCGGGCTGCACCAAGCATACTGCCATCGCCACCAATAACCACGGCTAAATCGGCGTCTTTGCCAATGGTAACTATGTTGGCGGAAGGGTAGGGGCAATTTTTCATATTCTTGACCACGGACTCTTCCACCAGAACTTCACAGCCCCGCTGCTTTAAATACGCCGCAATTTGGATAAGGCTATCGTGAGTGCCTATATGATCTGCTTTGCCTATCAATCCTACTGTTTTATATGTCATATGCTGGCTAAGGCCTGCTTGGGATTAGTTATTTTCGGACATTAGCATAGGTATTATTATAAATGAAAGTGCTATCTGGCCACCCAGCCACCGTCAAGGACGATGGTTTGACCGGTAATATTACGGGCGCCGTGGCTGAGCAGAAATTTTGCACTGTCTGCTAATTCTTCCACCGAAATAAAGGCTTTTTTCGGCATGGGTTTAAGCATGATCTCGTTCACCACTTCCTCTTCGGTTAAACCATTTTCCTTCGCTTGAGCGGCGATTTGTTTTTCCACCAACGGGGTTTTTACATAGGCCGGGCAAAGCGTGTTGATGGTGACATCGCAATCACCGGTTTCAAGGGCAATGGTTTTGGCAAACCCTAAAAGTCCGTGTTTTGCTGCCACATAAGCAGATTTAAAGGGGGAGGCCACTAACGAGTGAATCGAGCCCACATTAATGATGCGGCCAAAATTATTTTGTCGCATACCGGGTAAGAACGCTTGGGTCAGTAATGCAGGCCCAACTAGCATGATATTAATTAGCTGTTGCCATTTTTCTGCTGGAAAATCTTCAATATTTGATACATGTTGAATACCCGCATTGTTGATCAGAACATCAACGGTGATGCCTTTTAACTGTTGTGGTAGGGCAGCCACTTCAGCGGCGTCACAGACGTTCACTTTTATCGCTTGTGCGCTACCACCGTTGTCGTTGATGATTTCTGCCGCGCGATTGGCGGCATCCATATTAATGTCGGCAATGATAAGGTGATGACCCTCTTGTGCAAGGGCGTCGGCAATGCCAAATCCAATACCGCTGGCTCCGCCAGTTACAAAAATATTTAAAGCCATGATTAATCCTAATTTGATGCTAATCCAAGAACAATTTTTCGTACTGCTTTGAGTTGTTTACCGTCACGGGTGGCATAATCTTCACCTGTGTATCCCCACCAATCCCAGCATCCTTGTGGATTGAGTGGCATAAACAAGGATTTTCTTGTTTGTGGGTAAATCACTACTAAATTATTTGCGTCTGCCCAGTTGTTGAGCCCTGTTTGTTCCACGTAGGCCATGTCCACAGCCTCGGCGTATTGATTGCAACCGTGAAAACTCACATGAACGTGGCATGTTTCACCTTGTTCACATTGTTTAGGCACATAGGCATAGCCTTTGTCTGCCAGCGTATCGGCGTCTTTTCCGGCCAATGCTTTTTGGTTATAACTGATAATACGCCCATTTGTAGTGTCAGTGGCAGGTTTTACATCGTCTAATAAAAACGACAACATGTCGCCTGCGGCATCATAGTCACATTGGCCGATAAACGGCGCTTCTGAGGACATGCAGGGACTACCATTTTTAACGGTAGGAAATAAATGGGCCACAGGCTTGTCATTAATATACTTAATGTTCTCTGATCCTACCCACTGGGTATATTGCTGCGCCAGTTTATCCGTTGCTTGCGCTGAAACCCGGGTATCGCGGGTACCATGAAACAGCCAAACCTTGTCATCTTTTAGGTTGGATAAAGGGGCGATAGCCTTTTGTTGTGCCTGTTTTTCAGCCACGGCATTGAGCGCTGTTAGATCAATGGGCGGATCTTCTTTATCCACACACTGGTTTAGTGCCGTGGTGATATCGCCTTTGGCACAATAATAGGGGCCTGCGGCAATAATGCCCACACCGGAAATCCAGTCACTATAGGCAATGTGCATTTGATTCGCCATGTAGCCGCCGGACGATAAGCCGGAAACGGTGATCTTCTCCACGTCGAGTTTTAATGGTGGAGTTTGGGCAAAGGTGGCGGTAATAGGCGCAATCGCCAGAATAGGGGTGAGCAAACCCGTAATAAACTTGTTCATAAGTCTCTCTTAGTCTTGTTCCAGAAATTGGCGAATACGGTTCGCTTTTTCTTGAATATTCAATATCCCTTCCAGATGACCGGATTGTCCGTCCAGTGGCGAGATAGCGGTGTTGTTGCCCTGTTCTTGCAAAAGGTTCTGGGACAATTCGGCCATATAGGGCATTAATAATAAATCGCTTTGTGCCGGGATAAACAGTGTTTTCCCTTTAATGTTCTTGAGTCCATTTTGCAGCGAACCTTGATGCCCTGCGACAAATAGTTGGCAGGCTCTAACCAAATACAGCAGGTTGTTGGCATCCATCTGACTGGCACGACTTTTTGCGCGGTTATACAGCCATTTTACGATGCTGTGAGTTTGGCGAATGTCGTGAAGTGGGCCGCTTTCCAAAGGCACATAACCTACCTGCGCCCCTTGTTGGTTAAAAAACGTCGGTGAAAGGGCCTGCTGTGTGATAAGCATCAAGGCCGCGGTTAGCCCTTCAATTGGCGGCGTACTTTGATAATAATCGCCATTGTTCCAGTTTGCATCTAGCCGAATTGGCATGGCCCATTGCTCTAGTGCTGCGGTGGTCCAGGCATCACTTTGTGCTGCTGGGATCACGGCTATCATCCGCGGCACCCAGTTTGGGTAGGCTGAAGCCCATTCAATGGCCTGCATGGATCCCATAGACGGACCGACAACCGCATGTAAAGAGGTTATGCCTAAGCTCTCAAGCAGTGCTTTTTGCACATTCACAAAGTCCCGTATGGTTACCACCGGAAAATCAAGGCCATAGGGCTTTTGTGTTTTAGGGTTAATGGATGACGGGCCTGTGGTGATCACATTGGGGTTGTAGGCACCCAAGTTAGCAAGAGAATCCACGCTGATGACATAAAAGTGGTTCGTGTCGATGGCTTTTCCAGGGCCAATAAGGCTATCCCAGTAACCCGCCTGACTGTCGTCTTTATGATATTTTCCAGCCGCATGGGAGTTACCGGAAAAATAATGGGTAATTAAGACCACATTATCTTTGAGCTCATTGAGTGTACCGTAGCTTTCCCAACCTACGTTAACCTCTGCAATCACTTCCCCGCCAAAGGTTTTGAACTGAGGAAGCTGAAAACTCCGTTTTTGTGTAAGCAATACATCACGGGTGTCATTGGCATAAGAAAAACTGAAAAACAAACAACACAGGATGGTCAGTATTATTTTTTTCATTTTAACCTCAAAAAAGACTAAACAGTGCAATGGCAATACATAAACCGATTAACGGTACCACCACGGTTAATGCGGCCATGGCCGGGTATGCCGCTTTGTGGGTTTCTTTGCAGATTGCCCGTATGGTGGTGACAACGTACCCATTGTGGGGAAGAGAGTCCAACGCACCGGATGAAATTGATACAATACGATGAAGCTGCTCGGGTTGCACACCCTGATCCACATAATGGGGTCCCACCAGTGGTAATACGATTGCCTGTCCCCCGGAAGCCGAGCCGGTTAAGCCTGCAATGACACTTACCGCAATGGCGGCACCGATTAATTCATTGCCCGGTATCTGGGTCATAATTTCCACGGTTTGCTGGAAAGCGTCAGTATGTTTGGCAATAGAACCAAAACCCACCACTGCAGCGGTATTACCGATTGCCACAAGGGCGCCTGTGGTGCCCGCATTGACGGCGGCTGACAAATTATGAAAATGCTGGAAGTTTATGATCATTAAGCTTAACACGCCTCCAGATAAGGCCACAATCAAGGCTAACTGCGCCATACTGTCATGTAAATAAAACGACAGTGCAAGCACGATGATTAACGGCAATATACCGGTGATGGGATGGGGATAGTCGCGGACGGCCACTTTGGGATCTTCAGCGCGAACGTCAAATTGTTCGCCATTTTTCACCGCTCGACCAATCATACGTTTTAGCCACCAGTAACCAAAGGTTGCCATAAAAACAGCCACCACTAAACTGACTTCCCAAGCGGCAAAAGGCGAAGTGCCTAAGTACTTGATGGGGATCCAGTTTTGGATTTCTGGTGAACCGGCGGAGGTCATGGTAAAAGTTACCGAACCAAAGGCCAGGGTTGCCGGGATAAACCGACGTGGCAGGTTAGCATCTTTAAACAGACTGAGTGCCATGGGGTAGACGGAAAACGCAACCACAAACAAACTGACACCACCATAGGTGAGGATGGCACAAGCCAACACCACCGCAAGCACGGCTTGTTTAAAGCCCAATTTATCGATGATCCAACGGGCGACCGAATCAGCCGCACCGGTATCTTCCATGAACTTCCCGAATATTGCGCCGAGTAAAAACATAAAAAACCAGGCGGCAATAAACCCAGAAAATCCACTCATGTAGAGCGTAACAAAACTTTCTTCACCACTAATTAAGGGAATGTTGCTGCTAACAGCGACAATGAGTGCGCAAAGCGGCGCGGCGATAAACAAATTCATACCACGGATGGTGAGAATTATGAGTAACGCAAGCCCGCCAGTGAGACCAAACATACTAATCATATAGGATTCCTTACCGACATTCTGTGACCGCAGACGCTTCAGGAATTGGATAGATTGTGGCCGTAAATCAGGTTGTTGCCCATAGTACGATGGTACTACTTACCTGCGAGCACTTTTCACCTACAGTAAATAACGACCGCACCTTCAGATTGAATTCGAATGTGGATAAGAATAGGGACACAATAATGAAAGACACACAAAAAACCGTAAGTCGCTTTGCTCGCACCCTGTGCTCGCTGGCCGTCACCGCAGCCTGTTTTGGCGCACCCGCAGTCATGGCACAAGATAATACGAATAACGAAAACGCCGCCGAC
>NZ_JBAHZB010000052.1:0-8351 GCF_036697315.1 Alteromonas sp. 14N.309.X.WAT.G.H12 | reverse complement strand
CGAGGGGCGAGGAAAACTTGAACGTATTGAAGTGACGGCGCGTAAAACCGTAGAGTCATTACAAGAAACCCCGGTGGCGATTACATCAATCGGGGCCAGTGAGCTGTCTGAAAAAGGCATAAGCGTGCTCACAGAAGTCCAGCAATTTTCTCCTAACACCACATTACAAGCCAGCCGGGGCACAAACTCTACACTCACCGCTTTTATTCGCGGTATGGGTCAGCAGGATCCGTTGTGGGGCTATGAACCTGGGGTGGGTATTTATGTGGATGATGTTTATATTGCCCGTCCTCAAGGGGCGGTTTTAGATTTGCTAGATGTACAGCGAATCGAAGTGTTACGCGGGCCTCAAGGCACATTGTATGGCAAAAATACCATTGGTGGTGCAGTAAAATATGTGACCAAAGAAATGACCGGCGACCCTCAGTTAAACGCCGAAGTGACCATAGGGAATTACAATCGCCGGGATGTGAAGTTCACCGGCCAGTATCCCATCATGGAAGATAAAGTCTATCTGGGATTCGGCTATGCCAATTTAAATCGTGATGGCTACGGTGAGTTTTTAGTTTCCGCTTTAGATGGACAAGATACTGAAAACTACAACAAAGATTTGTGGGCGGCCCGTTTAACTTTGGAAATTCACCCAACGGATGACTTTTTTATTCGCTTTGGTTGGGATAAAACCGAAGACAAATCCAACGCCAAAGGCGGTTATCGTTTACTGCCCAGTTTGCTAACCGATGCACCAAGCCCTGACTCGGTGTATGACTCGTACACCAGCTTGCCTACCAACAACAAAGTGGAGTTGGAAGGATACAGTTGGATGGCGCGATATGATGTGTCCGACAGCCTTGAAGTCAAATACATCGGTTCGCACCGGGAAGGTTATTCGCCAACCAACATCGATTTTGACAATACCCAGCTTGATATTTTCGATGTGCCAGCCATTTACGAAGATGAAAATGACACCCATGAATTACAGGTCAACTATGTTAGCCAATCTTTTAGCCTAGTCAGTGGCTTGTACTATTACGACGGTGAATCCTGTGGTGTGTTTGATGCCGTACTAGGGGTGTTAGGGCGCACCTATGGGGCATTGGGTATTTTCCCTGAAGACACCACCGGATTTAGCCGCGAAACCTCAGGTTGTAACAACAGTGAAAGCTGGGCGGCTTATTCCCAGTTAAATTACGATATTAACGATAAATGGTCCATTTCTTTGGGCGCGCGTTTTACCGATGAAGAAAAACAAGCAACGGTTAATAACGGTACGGTGCTTTACAATTTATACCCAGAATCGGGCTGGATTGATGGCTATGTCCGCCCTGATGACGTGAACATTCCTCAGGTACTGGGTACCGATACCGATGGCGACGGAATTTTGGATGCGCCTGCTGTGGAAAGCTGGTCACGCTTTACACCACGGGTTGGGGTGGAATATCAGTATGCCGATAACATTATGTTTTTCGCCAGTTATGCCCAAGGGTTTAAATCAGGCACCTTTAACCCGCGAGCCGAAACCAATGAGCCGGGTGTAGCGCCTGAAGTGGTAGACTCCTTCGAGCTCGGCATGAAGAGTGACTTAACGGATCAGTTCCGTATGAATATTACCCTGTTCAGCTATGATCATAAAGATCGCCAATACATTGGTATTGAGGGTAATTCCGATGATCCTACTGCGTTACAGCAACGCTTGAGAAATGCCGCAGAAACGGCGGCAAAAGGGGCGGAAGTGGAAATGACTTATGTGGTCAATGATGCCCTGTCCTTCGATTTGGCCTACGGCTATATTGATTTTGAAATTAAAGAAAACAATGCCATTCCTCCGCTTATTGGTCTTGCCAGTACACCGGAAAACACCTTGAACCTTGCGGCAAACTATTTGCTGCAAACCAATTGGGGCGATTTTATCTTTAATGCAAACTACTACTTCCGTGATGATTACCTGCTGTTTGAAACCAGTGATCTGATTAAACAGGATGCCTATGGCATGGTGAATTTAAGCGTGAATTGGGAAAGCATGGAAGGGAACTGGTACGGTGGTTTACACGTGAAAAATCTTACCGACGAAGAGTACCTGGTAGGGGGTTATGACTTTGTAACCCGCAATGATGATGGTACCTACGGAGCGGGTTTAGGCGGCGATACGACCTTGATTGGATACTATGGCGATCCTCGTACAGTACAGCTCACGGTGGGTTATCGTTTCTAGCCCCCGCAGTAATGAGTGATGGTTAAACAGGCGGCGCTATGTCGCCTGTTTTCGTTTATTTGAGATCTATGTGCTAAATTGAGCACACATTCGTGCAAAGGAAGATTAGGACTAATCATGCAATCGAAGGTACTCATCGCTGATGATCATCCGTTGTTTCGGGCTGCTATGCGTCAAGCGCTGCTGGATATTGTGGGAGACAATATCGTTGAAGCGGCCACATTTGAAGAAACCCAAGTAGCATTGAGTAATGATAACAGTATCGAATTGGTGTTTCTTGATATCCATATGCCGGGTAATGACGGCCTTACCGGCCTAAGTGAGATCCGAACGTCATTTCCCGATGTGTTGGTGGTGATTGTATCGGCAGAAGATGCGCCGGTATTAATACGCAAAGCCATGGATTTAGGCGCCAGTGGGTTTATTCCCAAATCGACGCCCCTTACCGTCATTGCTGAAGCGGTCAATGATGTTCTTGAAGGGGAGCAATGGCTTCCCGATGGGTTAGAAGATGAGTTAAGTCAACATCAAGACAGTGAGGAAGCCGCCTTTGCTGAAAAACTGGCTTTGCTAACTCCCCATCAGTTCAAGGTACTAAAAATGATGTCTGACGGGCTACTTAATAAGCAAATTGCTTACGAACTGGCTATTTCTGAGTCCACCGTTAAACAACATGTCTCTGCCGTATTAAAAAAGCTACAAGTGATTAATCGCACCAAAGCCGGGGTGTTGTTCCGCCAGTTAACCGGCTCTGATTAACCATTCTTCCCATGCAACATCATCACTCAGTTTTTTTATTTAAGCAGCTGTTTTAACAGCCGCTTAAGGGCGCCTTGTTTAACGGGTTTGGGCAGGTATTTTAATCCTGCTTCGGTGGCCTTTTCCCGTATATTATCATCGCGGTTGGCGGTATTGAGTATGCCGGGTACCGCCTTATTCCAATGTTCCTTTAGCGCCAACGCGACCTGTGTGCCCGTCTCATCCCCATTTAAGTGATAATCTACCAGCATTAGATCTGGCGCTTGAGGGCAGCATTCTAAGGCCTGTTGTAGCGATGAGGCACAAACAACCTGGGCGCCCCAATCTTGCAGTAATTCGCTCATGGCTAAGGTGATCTGAACATCATTTTCAATCAGCAAAATTGTTTTGTCTTTAAGCCATAATGGGGACGATCCATTCATTTCTGTCAGATCTACCTCACCGTGTTTGTGCAAGGCCCGTTGCGTTCGGGGCAGGGTAACTGAAAAGACGGTGCCTTTAGATTCTTCAGATACCAATGTCACAGGGTGATGTAACAGTTCACTGATCCTTTCTACAATGGTAAGGCCTAGCCCCAATCCTTGATTGGCTTGGTTTTCAAGTTGATGGAACTCTTTGAATATATTTTTTTGCTGATGGATTGGGATCCCTATACCGGTATCACACACCCACACCCTAACGCGGTGTTTTTCATTTCGTCGCACCCCAATTAACACCGCGCCTTGGTGGGTATAGCGAATAGCATTAGAGATGAGGTTTTGCACAATTCGCCGCAATAACTTTTTGTCTGACCGTACGATGACTGCGGTTTTGCAGTAACGTAAGGTGAGATTTTTCTGTTTCGCAATCACGGTAAATTCGTTAAACAGGGGCGTGAGTACATCATCAAGGGCAAACTCTGTTATTTGTGGAACAAGTACCCCAGATTCAAGTTTTGTCATATCTAACAAGGTAGAAAGCAAGGATTCTGCACTGGCTAACGAGGTAACCAAGCCTTGCGACAAGGATGACAATTCGGTATCCGTGGTTTTTTGACGCAACATAGACGCAAATAAGGTGGCGGCGTTAAAGGGCTGCATCAAATCATGACCGGCGGCAGCAAGAAATTTGGTTTTACTTTCGTTTGCCAGGTCGGCTTCCATTTTGGCTTGTTCAAGTTGTTCGGTACGTCTTGCAACCCGAGCTTCAAGATCGGACTTTGCCTTTTCCAGTTCTTCTTGGATTTGGATGTACTGGGTAATATCACTGTAAGTGGTGACATAGCCGCCGAGGGGAAGGGGGCTGCCGTTTAATTCAACCACTCGGCCGTCGGGTTGTTTTCGAATATAAGTATAACGGCTGCCGTTTTTCATATACGCAATACGCTTTTCGATTTCGCTTTCGACGTTTTCCACTGGGCCAAGTAAGCCCCGTTTGGCGTTATATTCCAGTAGCGACTGAATGGCGATCCCTTCATGCAAAAAACCGGGTGGATACTTAAAGAGTTCCAAGTAACGCTCGTTCCATGCCAGTAGCTTGAGCTCCTGATCTAACACGCTGATCCCTTGCTGAATATGTTGCACCGAGGATTGCAATACTTCGTGATTAAATTGAAACGTTAGGGAGGCTTCTTCTACCCAATCCACCAGTTCGTTTAACGATCCCGGTTTACTTTGGGCAATGGCCGACAGCAAAATACGGGCACTAGGCGTACCGACTTGGGCGGCAAGTAATTTTTCCACCCGCGACAACAGGCTTAAGCTGGCAAAACCTTCCTGAGCCGCGGGTGCAGTGCGGGAGGCCACTTGTCGACGTAATGCCTGATTGACTTCGGGCTCCAGTACACGGGCTGTCAGGGCAAATAAATCTTGGATCCGTATGGCTAATTTCGGTTGGTTGTCCTTTTCCTCATCGGTACGATTGCCGGTGGAAGTCGAACCATCGAGTAAAGAAATACACAGTAACGTAATGCAATTGACCACCATACAGGCAAAAAAGCTGCCGCCTAATTCGGCTTCGGTGGGGGCCGGATTAAAATAGTAGCTGGATAAAATAGACGGATACAATAGCCATGCAGACCAGCATAAAAAGCCGACGAGTATGGCCAGTTGCGTTGCCCGTTTGCTGATCCTTTGCCAATACAAACCCCAAATCATCGCCGGTAACAATTGGGCAAGTAGGGCAATGGCAATAATACCACTTTTCACCAAGGGGGCACTTTGACTGACATTAACGTGATACCAGTAGGCCACCGATAACACCACTAGCACCGTGAGGCGGCGAATGGTGAGTAAGGTGGTATTACGCATGGCGTGGGTGGGATTATTTTTAAGGTGAATTTTGAGCCAGATAGGGGTGAGAAGGTTATTTGCTATCATAATGCCCAGTGCCAGTGTGGCCACAATGATCATGCTGGTCGTTGCCGATAACCCCCCAATTAAGGCAATGAGTGAAACGGTTTTATTCTCTGCATATAACGGCAGCGCCAGTACAAAGGCATCAGTACTCACTGTGGTGGTATCAAGCAATATATGGCCGGCTAAAGCAATGGGTAAAATAAAGAGGGTCATGCCTAACAAATAGAGAGGGAACAACCAACGTGCGGTACGTAACTCGTTTTCACCATTACATTCAACAAAGTTCATATGAAACTGGCGGGGCAAAATAAAAAGAGAACAGACACCCAATAACACATGGCTGGCATATACCAGCGGCGCACTGTCGGCGTATAACACTTTTCTCGCTTCCGGGTGCAGTGCCGCTTGCGCCATAAGATCAAAGGGCCCATTAAACAGCGAATAACACACAAATAGTCCGACGGTGGTTAAACCAATTAATTTTATGACGGATTCCACGGCAATGGTAAGCAGTAAGCCAGGATGCTTGTCGGTTAAATTGAGGGTTCGGGTACCAAAGAGAATGGCAAATAAGGCCATTAAGGCCGCCACATACAGCCCTACGGTGTTTGAACCATCGCCGGTGCCCGGTGAAATTAGGGTAATACTGGCGGAAATAGCATCGAGTTGCAGGGCGATATAGGGAATAACGCCAATAAAACACAGTATTGTCACCATGGCGGCCAGTAAATGTGAATGTTGAAACTTAAGGGCAAAAAAATCGGCAATGGAACTGACGTTATGGTTATGGCAGTAGCGGGAGATGCGAAGTATCACCGGAAAGAAAAAGGCCATGGTAAGAATGATACCGGCATAGGTTGGCACTAAGGCCCAGCCAAATTGGGAAGCCTGGGTGGTGGTGCCAAAAAAAGCCCAAGATGTACAGTGAATACCCAACCCTAAACTATATAAAACCGGATGTTGCTGGTTATCCTTTAGTTTTTTGTCCCCCCAAAAGGCGATAAGGAACAAAAACACTAAATAAATCACTGTTATCAGACCTATGGTCCAAATGCTAAACATGGATAAATAAACATGAAATTCTTGTGTTTAAGCACCTTACAACAAACCGCGGGCAAAAAATATCGCTGTTAGCCACAAATTTTTTAAGGATACCCTTGAAGGGGGGTTAACTAACCCCATTAATAGCTCCACTAAACGCAAAATTGCTGTCATTAACCAGGGATAACTTCTCTGCGTGGTGATCAGCAAAATGTGAAATTTGCCCGGAAAAGCAACGTTTGGAGGAAGGCATGAGCGAAGAACGTGACGTGCACAATGAAAAGAAGCCACAGGATGCTGAGGTATCTCAGGCAGAAGAAGTGACTCAGGAAGATGTTGAGTCAGCGGAAGAACAATCCGAAAATGTAGAGCAACAAGACGTGTCTGAAACCCAGCAAAAGATATATGAGTTGGAAAATGCACTGTCAGAAGCGCAGGCACAGATTAAAGAGCAACAGGAAAGTGTACTGCGTGCCCGTGCCGATATGGAAAATGCCCGTCGTAGGGCAGAAGCTGAGGTTGAAAAAGCCCGTAAATTTGCGTTGGAGCGTTTTGCTGGCGAATTACTACCGGTTATCGACAACCTAGAACGTGCAATTCTTGCTGGTGATGGTGAAAACGAAGTCGTCAAGCCACTCCTTGAAGGTGTGGATATGACATTAAAGTCTTTTGTTAGCACCATTGAGAAGTTTGGTTTAACGCCGGTGGATCCCCAAGGCGAAGCTTTCAATCCAGAGCTTCACCAAGCCATGTCCATGCAAGAAAGTGCCGATCATGAACCAAATACAGTGATGGCTGTGATGCAGAAAGGCTACCAGATTAACGGACGCTTACTTCGTCCGGCAATGGTCATGGTGTCCCGCGCGCCAGAAAGTGGCGTTGATACGCAGGCATAACTTAGGCGAAAGCCCGTAATAGCCGACAGATTTTTTTCTGGCGACTCTTGAAAAAGTGGAAAAATAACCCCACTAAAAATGCAGAAATTAAAGATTCTTATTTTGGAGACACAAAATGGGTAAGATAATTGGTATCGACTTAGGTACAACGAATTCATGTGTCGCTGTTTTAGATGGCGACAAACCTCGGGTAATCGAGAACGCTGAAGGTGATCGTACTACGCCTTCTATTATTGCATACACTAACGACGGTGAAACACTGGTTGGCCAATCGGCTAAACGTCAGGCGGTAACAAACCCTGAGAATACCTTGTTCGCCATCAAACGACTCATCGGTCGTCGCTTCGAAGATAAAGAAGTCCAGCGCGATATCGACATCATGCCTTACAAAATTGTTAAAGCTGACAATGGCGATGCATGGGTAGAAGCGAAAGGCGACAAAATGGCGCCGCCGCAAATTTCAGCTGAAGTGCTGAAAAAAATGAAAAAGACAGCCGAAGATTATCTTGGCGAAGAAGTGACCGGTGCCGTTATTACTGTACCTGCATACTTTAACGATTCTCAGCGTCAGGCAACTAAAGATGCTGGTCGTATCGCTGGTTTGGAAGTTAAGCGTATTATTAACGAACCCACAGCCGCTGCCCTAGCTTATGGCATGGACAGAAAACAAGGCGACAATGTTGTTGCTGTTTACGACTTAGGTGGTGGTACCTTTGATATCTCTATTATCGAGATTGATGAAGTTGACGGTGAACACACTTTTGAAGTGTTAGCGACCAATGGTGATACACACCTAGGTGGTGAAGATTTCGATAACCGCGTAATCAACTACCTTGTGGACGAGTTTAATAAAGACCAAGGTATCGATCTGCGTAAAGATCCGCTGGCCATGCAACGTCTTAAAGAAGCCGGTGAAAAAGCGAAAATCGAATTGTCTTCTTCACAGCAAACGGAAGTTAATCTGCCTTATATCACCGCAGATGCCTCTGGCCCGAAACACCTTGCCATTAAGGTGACCCGTGCCAAGTTAGAGTCTTTGGTTGAAGATATGGTTAAAGATTCGCTTAAACCCGTTAAACAAGCCTTGGCTGATGCTGACCTTTCTGT
>NZ_JBAHZB010000051.1:0-25530 GCF_036697315.1 Alteromonas sp. 14N.309.X.WAT.G.H12 | reverse complement strand
GCCTTGGCTTATGCTGACCTTTCTGTAGGTTATATCAACGATAACAATTTGGTGGGTGGTCAAACACGTATGCCACTGGTACAAAAATATGTTAGCGAGTTCTTTGGTAAAGAGCCGCGTAAAGATGTTAACCCAGATGAAGCGGTAGCCGTAGGTGCAGCCATCCAAGGTGGTGTGTTATCTGGCGATGTTAAAGACGTACTGTTACTTGATGTTACGCCGCTATCTTTGGGTATTGAAACCATGGGTGGTGTGATGACGGTTGTGATTGAGAAAAATACCACAATCCCAACGAAGAAATCACAAACCTTCTCTACGGCGGATGATAACCAGTCTGCAGTAACGGTACATGTGTTACAGGGTGAGCGTAAACAGGCTGCGGGCAATAAGTCCTTGGGTCAGTTTAACTTAGAAGGTATTCGCCCAGCGGCTCGCGGTGTGCCACAAATCGAAGTTACCTTCGATCTTGATGCGGACGGTATTTTACATGTATCTGCGAAAGACAAAGATACAGGTAAAGAGCAAAAAATCACCATCAAAGCATCTTCCGGTCTTAGCGACGAAGAAGTGGAAAAAATGGTAGCAGATGCAGAAGCGAATAAAGAAGCCGACAAGCAGTTTGAAGAGCTTATCCAAGCGCGTAACCAAGCTGACGGCATGATCCACGCAACGCGTAAGCAACTTGAAGAAGTAGGCGAAGCGTTGAGTGCAGAAGATAAAGCACCTATCGAAGAAGCGTTGAGTGCGTTGGAAACGGCCACTAAAGGCGAAGATAAAGCGGAAATCGAAGCTAAGACTCAGGAGCTTATCCAGGCGTCTAGCAAGTTGATGGAAGCAGCGCAAGCCCAAGCGGGTGCAGCAGGCGCAGAAGGTGCACAACCTAATGAATCTTCTGCAAAGGCTGATGACGATGTTGTCGACGCTGAATTTGAAGAAGTGAAAGACGACAAAAAATAAGCTGTAGTCAGTATGTCTCCGGTGCCTGCCACCGGAGAGCTGTACAGTCTGGGCGCGGCAGGAAAGTCTTGTTGCGCCTTTGTTGTGTAATAACTGGGGCAATTTCCCAGTGAATTGTAAAGTGTGTGAGCCGTTGTATTGATGAGTTCAGGCACTTGAAGTAACGAGTAGGAAAAGTAAGCGATATGTCGAAACGTGACTACTACGAAGTGCTAGGGGTGGATAAAAGCGCCGGCGAACGCGAAATTAAAAAAGCGTACAAAAAGCTGGCGATGAAATATCACCCTGACCGCACCCAGGGCGACAAAGCACTGGAAGTCAAATTCAAGGAAATCCAGGAAGCCTATGAAGTCCTGACTGATTCGCAGAAACGTGCTGCCTATGATCAGTATGGTCACGCCGGTGTGGATCCCAATCGTGGTGGTGCAGGGTTCGGTGGTAACGCTGATTTTGGCGATATTTTTGGTGATGTTTTTGGTGATATCTTTGGTGGAGGCCGAGGCGGTCGCCAGTCGAGAGCACGCCAAGGTGCCGATTTACGTTATAACCTGGAATTGTCTTTAGAAGAGGCAGTACGAGGCAAGGACGTGGAAATTCGCGTGCCTACACTGGTTGAGTGTGACAGTTGTCATGGCTCCGGTGCGAAAAAAGGAACATCGCCAAAAACCTGTCCCACTTGTCATGGTGCGGGTCAGGTTCAAATGCGTCAGGGCTTTTTTGCGGTTCAGCAAACCTGTCCCACTTGCTCAGGCCGAGGCAAAATTATCTCCGATCCCTGTGACAAGTGTCATGGTCACGGACGGGTAGAAAAAACCAAAACCTTGTCGGTTAAGATCCCCGCCGGCGTGGATACCGGAGATCGCATCCGACTGTCTGGTGAAGGTGAAGCCGGGGAAGCCGGTGCACCAGCGGGCGATTTGTATGTTCAGGTACATGTTCGTGAACATGAGATTTTCCAGCGAGACGGTAACAATTTATATTGTGAGGTTCCCTTAAGTTTTACCACCGCAGCCTTAGGTGGTGAATTAGAAGTGCCTACCTTAGATGGCAAAGTAAAATTAAAAGTGGCACCAGAAACCCAAACCGGTCGCATGTTCCGCTTGCGGGGTAAAGGGGTTAAATCGGTACGCAGCGGCGTAACCGGTGATCTCATGTGTAAAGTGGTAGTTGAAACCCCGGTGAATCTGTCAACACGACAAAAAGAATTGCTTCAGGAACTGGATGACTCCATGGGAGGAAATTCCGCCAAACACCGACCGAAAGAGAAAGGCTTTTTTGATGGTGTGAAGAAATTCTTCGATGATCTCACCAATTAATCGGTTCAAATTATATTTCTAGCCCTCCTTTTGGAGGGCTTGTCGTATATGGCGTGTGTTTATTATTAGAACGCCGTATAGCTATTAGATTAATTTCTTGTGTACCAAAATTGTTGTATTAGCGTATATTATTTATAGTAAAAGACGCTCATAGTGATCGAGCACCACACGTAATCCTTTGAGCTTACAACATTTCAGATACCCAAATGGAGAACCCTATATGAAGCAACTGCTTAAGACCGGCCTTATGGCAGCTATATTATCTACCACCATCGCTAGCGGCGCGGCGATAGGTCAGGAAGCCGCCATGAATGAAAAACATGCAGATGCAGCCGTCACGTATCGTCAGTCCTTGTTTCAACTGATTCGCAGTAATATGGGACCATTAGGGGGTATGGCGAAGGGCGCAATTCCGTTTGATCAAGCTGTTATTGAAACAAATGGCATGCGGTTAGAGCAATTAGCGGACATGTTGAGCGACTATCTGAAAGTGGATACGCGCAAATTTGATGTGGATACAGAAGCTAAAGATGAGATTTGGGAAAATTGGTCAGATTTTGAAGGTAAGATTGAAGCGTTGAAAACCGCTTCTGCGAATCTGACCGCCGTGGCACAAACCGGAGATGAAAGCCAATATCGTGCTGCCATCGGGAAAGTTGGTGCATCGTGTAAATCTTGTCATGATGACTTTAAAGCCGACTAATCCCGTCTTTTCGTATAATTATTGTGGTTTGCAATTCCCTGCAAACCACAATATCCATACTCGCGCATTAGACACCTTTTCAGGTACGGGCATATTTGAACGGAGAGCGCGTGGTTACCGGTATCAGTGACGTTACCAAGCTTATCGAATCCACAGCGAAACAGGATTTGGCTGACATTTTTTTATCACTGGTAAATTGTACCGGTAGCGATAATGCCGCAATATTGCTGGCCCCTGTAGATACCTCCATCAACCCACGCTGTTTACTGCAACTTCGATTAGATGACACCCTTCTAAATACGGTCCCTTTTGCCTCTGTTAACAACGGCAATACCCTGGTTTCTGAGCCCTTCGCAGCAGCGCGTTTTACCCACAGGCTGCAATTGCTTACTACCCCTGACTATACGCTGTATCTTTCCCTTTTTAATACCTCGCCTCAATTAACTGGGCGTGACGAAATAGCCTTGCAATTAAGCGCCGAACGGGTGCAAGTGTTGTTGCAAAAAGCAGGCATGGAAAGCGAGAAAATACAATATATTGAAGAAAGCCACGACGCTTTATTAAATGAATTCGCTGACATATCTGGTGTTGGTGGGTGGGAGTTTGATAACGGCCGGCAACGCCTTTATTTTTCTACAACATTGTGTCGGCTTCTAGGCATAAGCTCGGTTCATCCGCTTTCCCTTCGTGAGGTACTAAAACCCATCCCGGTGGTTTTTCGTCATAAGTTAATTCGTGCAATACAGGGGCTAGTTCACCAACAAAAAGCATTTTGTCTAGAAATTCCTGTTTACCTGACTAACAAAGAAAGGCTTTTACGGGTATCCGGGAAAGCCGGCATGTTGATACAGGGAGCGACCAAATTCTACGGCGTTGTACAGGATTTAACAGCATCGATGCCGTTATCCCAGGTCGATGATAACTTTAGCCAAAACTTTGGCACCATTCTCGACAGTCTTAACGATGTGGTGTTAATGGTCGATGGGGCAGGTACCATCATTGCGGCGAATGTAGCAATCAGTCAACACTTTGGCTATGCAGTCAGCGAGATCCTGGGGGAGTGTATCACTTGCCTTTTTGCGAAGGCTAACGAGCAAGATGGCCAGCGAATGCTTTATCAATTGATAAAAGAGGAAAGTGAATGCAATAACCTGGAATTGACCGCAATGGATCGCTTAGGCAAGCCTTTACCGGTGGAAGTGTCAGTTACCAAACTCAAGCACTCCGATAAGGCGCAGTTTGTGTGTGTATTAAAAAATAATGCTGAACGTAAACAAACATTAGACAATATTTATCAAATCGCGTTTTTTGATGAAATCACCCAGCTACCTAACCTTAAATCCTTTGAAAAAGATTTACGGGCCTTGATTATTGCCGCGCGCCCCAGCGATAAGCACCTGTATTGTTGTATGCTGGATATTGATAACTTTGCTCAATTTAATCTTTCCTTTGGTAAAGGCACCGGTGACTATATCTTGCGTATTTTTGCCGGTAGGCTTAAGAAGGTGCTGTCTGCACAATTTCAAATCTATTCGGGATCAGGTGATAAGTTTTATATTCTTTACC
This sequence comes from Alteromonas sp. 14N.309.X.WAT.G.H12, assembly GCF_036697315.1. NCBI lineage: Bacteria > Pseudomonadati > Pseudomonadota > Gammaproteobacteria > Alteromonadales > Alteromonadaceae > Alteromonas > Alteromonas sp. 14N.309.X.WAT.G.H12. Next base: position 20,988 of record NZ_JBAHZB010000051.1, on the reverse strand, counting down.
GCTTACCCTTTGATGAACGTATGGACAAACATATCTTGGCATATATCGATGAAGTTGCCTGGAGTATGCATACCGAATTGTCGAAAGCCTTTACCCTCCATGGTCATTCGCAAATCGTCACAAGTTCTATGGCTTCTGCGTTCGTTCATGCCCAGCATGCGTCCTATGAGAAAGTGGTGGGGATACTCGAATTTGGCTCAAGACGGGCGAAAAGCCAAGGCTTGGGCGGTAAGGTCACCCTTGATAAAGAGGAGTTCGCCGCCTATGAGCGCGATAACTATATCCGCCAAAACTTCTCCCGAGCTCTAGACGATGGCGAGTTTTATGTGGTTCTGCAACCTCAATATGATGCCGGTGGCGCGGTGTGTGGTTCGGAGGTGTTATTGCGATGGAATGAAAAACGTTTGGGACAACTCAGCCCGGTAGAGTTTATTCCCATTGCAGAGGGGAGCGACGAAATTATTGAAATCGGCTATTGGGTGTTGAATGAAGCCTGTCGTATACTTTCTGAGCTGTCCAAGCAGGACATAAGAACGGTGTTATCCGTCAATGTCAGCGGTCGGCAAATTGTACGGCCGGATTTTTCTGATCATTTGTTAGAACTTGTACATAAATGGCAGGTTTCGCCTAACCAGCTGACGCTGGAGATCACCGAAAGCATTCTTGTTGAAAGCATTGAACTGGTTCAAAATCGCATGGCGCAGTTGGCCCAACTTGGATTCGGCTTTTCCATCGACGACTTTGGTACCGGCTATTCCAGTTTAAGCTATCTAAAGGCTTTGCCCATCACCGAACTTAAAATCGACCGATATTTCGTGGATGAAATAAACTTTGATGACGATGAGGTGCCCATCGTGAATATGATCATCGATTTGGCCCGTTCCATGGGCGTCAAAACGGTGGCAGAGGGAATTGAAAACAAGATCCAGTTACAGTACCTCACAAATAAACATTGCGATTTATTTCAGGGCTTTTATCTGTCTACCCCCATGACCGAAGATGCTTGGCGTCGCTGTTTAACCCGAGCAAATGAGAAATTAACCACGGTGTAATCCCACGCCTACTTCCTTTTAAGGCTTTTTTTGCCGCAATAGGTAATAACTATTTACCTGTTAGCGAGGAAATCCCCTTCCTTTTCTAAACGAAAAACCGCCGATGTGCGACAGAAGTCTTATGCTTATTGTTAACGAATTTGTATTAATGTAAATCAAAATAAAAACTTTCACCTTGAGTTACAGTTGGTGAGTCTACATTGATCATAATAAGCGAGGCCGGTTATGTCGTATGCACATGAGTACGAACGCTCCATAGAAACACCTGAAACCTTTTGGCAGGAAAAAGCCAATGCACTACCTTGGTTTAAAGCACCACAAACCATTTTGTCCAAAGATGAGAACGGGATTTATCGCTGGTTTTGTGATGGCGAAATGAATACCGCCTATATGGCCTTAGATCACCATGTCGAAAACGGACTGGCTGATCACAACGCGATTATTTTTGACTCGCCAGTGACGGGCACAAAAACCACCTACACCTACAGGGAGCTGCGGGATCATGTGGCGTTATTCGCCGGTGTATTACAGCAACAAGGCGTAGGCAAAGGGGAGCGCGTGGTCATTTATATGCCGATGATCCCCCAAGCGATTATCGCCATGCTCGCAGTCGCTCGGTTAGGAGCCATCCATTCGGTGGTCTTTGGCGGTTTTGCGCCCCATGAATTGGCGGTACGTATTGAAGATGCCGAGCCTAAAGTGATTGTCACCGCATCGTGCGGCATTGAAGTTACCAAAACTCTTGCCTATAAACCCCTTGTTGATGAAGCGATTTCACTTTCTTCACACAAACCTAAATCTTGTATTGTTTATCAGCGCCCCCAGCTCACCGCAACATTGGGTGAAACAGACGTGGATTGGCAAACCGCCATGGACGATGCCCTACCTGCACCCTGTACGCCGGTGCTGGCGACTGATCCTTTGTACATTCTTTATACATCGGGCACCACAGGAAAACCTAAAGGGGTGGTTCGAGACAATGGCGGTCATGCCGTGGCATTAAAATATTCCATGACTGCTGTGTACGACATGCAGCCGAAAGACGTTTTTTGGGCTGCGTCAGATGTGGGTTGGGTCGTCGGTCACTCCTATATTGTCTATGGCCCATTATTGCATGGATGTACCACCGTGGTGTACGAAGGAAAGCCGGTAAGAACACCCGATGCCGGCGCATTTTGGCGCATGGTAGAGGAATATAAAATTAAAGCCTTGTTTGCCGCACCTACGGCATTTCGTGCTGTGCGCAAAGAAGATCCTGAAGCCGATTTAATGGCTAAATATGATATCTCTTGTTTGAAAACCATCTTTATGGCCGGTGAGCGGTTAGATCCGCCCACGTACCTTTGGACGGTGGAAAAAACCGGTAAACCGGTGGTTGATCACTGGTGGCAAACCGAGACCGGATGGTCAATCTGTGCAAACCTTACCGGCATCGAATTTAAGCCCACCAAACCGGGCTCTTCTACGTTGCCGGTACCCGGCTTTAACGTCCAGGTACTGGATCATCTTGGCAACGAACTACCGGCCGGAGAGCAGGGGGCCATTGCCATAAAGCTCCCTATGCCGCCAGGTTGTTTACCTACAATCTGGGGGGATTTCCAACGCTTTAAAAATAGTTATCTGGAAGCCTATCCGGATTATTACACCTCTGGTGACGGTGGCTTTAAAGACGAGGACGGTTATGTCTTTATTATGGGAAGAACCGACGATGTGATTAATGTGGCTGGCCACCGTTTATCCACCGGTGAAATGGAAGAAGTGGTTGCCGCTCACCCCATGATTGCGGAGTGTAGCGTTATAGGCGTCCACGATAGTTTAAAAGGGCAGGTGCCTGTGGGTTTGGTTTTATTAAAAGATGGCGTTACGGTCAGTGAAGAAGATTTGCAAAAAGAACTGATTGCCATGGTAAGAAAAGAAATTGGTCCTATTGCCTGTTTCCAGCGTGCGGTGATTGTCCCTCGATTACCGAAAACCCGTTCTGGTAAAATACTCCGTAAATTATTACGCCAAATTGCGGATAATCATGAAGTCGCGGTGCCATCTACCATTGACGATCCTGCCAGTGTGCCCGAAATTCAGACCATTATGAAGCAACAGGGGTTAGTGAAAAATAACGATTAGGTGTAAGGCGAATCTGGCCTGAGATACGGGTATACCCGTACCTCAGGCCCAGTGTTTTTAAATTTAGTAATAATAGCCTGCGTCTTCACTTTCCGGGGGCGCTATTTCTACCACGTAATACACAATACCGGCGCTGATGATGGCAACAAAAAGGGCCAGTATCAGGCGAGATGAACTGATCCCTTTTGCCGTAGTGGATTTCTTTCCGTGGATCATGGCCGGCGCCAGTTTTTGCTTCTTGTACACCGCATAAAATACGATGGCACTAATGTGAAGTGCAATCACCGCTAAAAGCACATTAAATACGTTATGGTGTAAATAACCCATAATGTCTAAGGTGCTGTCACTTGCCGCGGAGCGCCATGGGCCATCGAGGAAAATATCATCCGTCATAAACAGGCCACTGACGGCCTGTAACAGGATCAACAGTAGCATGAGGATCACCACTACCCCCCCTAAGGGATTATGACCGGCATGGGCAGGGGCGTTGGGAATTAACAGACTTTTGGCATACTCGATTATCGCTTTAGGCCCGTAAAGAAATTGACTAAATCTGGCATAATTGGTGCCAATCAACCCCCAAAATACCCGAAAAATAATGAGACCAAGGGTAAAATAGCCAAAGTAGAAATGCCATTGCATGGCATTTTCGAATACCTCAGCGGTAAGGTATTGGGCAATAAGAGAAATAACCAATAACCAGTGGAAAAGACGGGTTGGGATATCCCAGATTAACGTGCGATGTGCATTCATTATGTTTTCTCAGGTATTAAGGACTAGGCTGAATTAAATCTCTAAAATGTCATGCTCTTAGCAGTGATCTATTGCGTTGTTCAGCATGCAACAAATGAGGGGCACCTTTCAAGCGCCCTGAGTGATATTGTCACTATTTTGTGGTATTTGATGCCGGACAATTGAATTATCCTCTGTGTCAGGCAAAATGCCTGTGAATTAACCCTGTTATGAAGAAATTTTATGAAAGTAGCTATTTTAGGCGCCAATGGGCGTATGGGGCGCGTATTGATTGAAGCGCTCAGAGAAAATGAGCACGCAGAGCTGGCGGCGGCCACCGTGCGGGATGATTCACCCTGGTGTGGTGTGGACGTAGGCGAATTGGCCGGTATTGGGGCGCAAGGGGTTTTATGCAAAGGGTTTTCTACCCTTGATCCTAACGACGTGGATGTGGTGATTGATTTTACCTTACCGGCGGCCTTTGACACCAATTTGGCCTGGTGTATTGAACATGGCAAGCCCATCGTGATTGGTACTACCGGCTTGTCAGCGGCACAACTTGCGTCGTTAGATACCGCGGCTAAGACCATTCCCATCGTGTTCGCGGCGAATTATAGTGTTGGCATCAATGTGATGCTGGCATTGGTTAAACAGGCTGCGAAAGCCCTAGGTGAAACCGCTGACATTGAAATCTTAGAAGCTCACCATCGTTTTAAACAAGATGCGCCATCGGGGACGGCCATGGCTATTGGTGAAGCCATTGCTGATACCTTAGGGCGAGACTTGCAAAAATGCGCGGTTTACGGCCGAGAAGGCAAAGAACCGGTGCGTGATCAAAAAACCATTGGTTTTGCGACCGTTAGAGCCGGTGATATTGTTGGTGAACACACGGCGCTGTTTGCTGATATTGGTGAACGGTTTGAGATCACCCATAAAGCATCGAGCCGGCTTACCTTTGCCAAAGGCGCGGTTCAAGCTGCTATCTGGCTAAAAGAAAAGTCTGCTGGCCGTTACAGCATGAATGATGTTATTGGCTTAGAGTACTAAAAAACGCAGTTTATTAACGTTTTTTGCCCTTACGTCGTAAAAATGATGTTAATGAGGTATTTTGTCTATTTATCTAAATTAGAAATAGACCTCTTTTAATTACTCCTATATAATAATTGGAATTTGCCAAAATTCAGTGATTCGGCTTGTCCGGCTCGCTTTTTATTAGCTGCAAAGTATCGTAAACGGGGAGTAAATAGTCGTTATTTCCCGTTTTTTGTGGGGTTTATTCCATTGTTTGAATAAACCGTCGGTTATCCTTAATCTGGAGGTTGACTTGGCTAATTCTGCCCTTTTGGTGTTAGAGGACGGTTCAGTTTTTAAAGGTACGGCAATAGGTGCTACTGGTACCGCCGTTGGGGAAGTTGTTTTTAATACTTCCATGACAGGCTATCAGGAAATACTCACTGACCCATCTTACGCTGAACAAATCATTACACTTACTTATCCCCATATCGGTAATACCGGTACCAATTCTGAAGATGTCGAATCTGACACAATCTGGTCTAAAGGTCTCATCATTCGCGATCTTCCTCTTGAAGCCAGTAATTTTAGAAACCAACAATCTCTGTCTGAATTTCTTGTTGCGAAAAATATTGTCGGCATTGCCGATATCGATACACGGCGATTAACCCGGGTGTTGCGTGACAAAGGTGCACAGAATGGCTGTATCATTTGCGCCGATAATCTCGATGTGGATGCAGCGCTGGCGTCTGCCAAAGATTTTCCAGGGTTAAAAGGCATGGATCTGGCCAAAGTCGTTTCAACCAAGGAAGTGAAAACCTGGACTGACGGCACCTGGGTGTTAGGCAAAGGTTACACCATCAATGATACGTTTAAATACCATGTGGTTGCCTATGATTTTGGGGTGAAACACAATATTTTACGTATGTTGGCGGACCGGGGTTGTAAAATTACCCTTGTACCGGCGCAAACCAGTGCCCAAGAGGTGTTAGCAATGGCGCCTGATGGTGTGTTTTTATCAAATGGGCCTGGTGATCCAGAACCCTGCGATTATGCTATTGACGCCATTAAAGCTCTGTTGGATGCAAACGTACCTATTTTTGGTATTTGTTTAGGTCACCAATTACTGGCGCTGGCCAGTGGTGCCAGAACGGTCAAAATGAAATTTGGGCATCATGGTGCAAACCACCCGGTGAAAGATCTCAAAAAAGACACGGTGATGATAACCAGTCAAAACCATGGTTTTGCGGTGGATGAAACCTCATTACCTGGCAATCTTGAAGTCACCCATATTTCGCTGTTTGATAAATCGCTGCAGGGTATTCATCGTACCGATAAACCGGCATTCAGTTTCCAGGGACACCCTGAAGCGAGCCCGGGCCCACATGAGGCGGCAGATCTGTTTGATCATTTCATCGAACTTATTGAACAATCAAAACAGTAGGAAATAGCCGACTATGCCAAAACGTACCGACATTAAAAGTATTCTTATTTTGGGTGCTGGCCCTATTGTTATTGGTCAGGCCTGCGAATTCGATTATTCAGGCGCACAAGCGTGTAAAGCCTTACGTGAAGAGGGTTACCGGGTTATTCTGGTAAATTCAAACCCTGCTACCATTATGACTGATCCGGAAATGGCTGATGCCACCTACATCGAGCCTATTCATTGGGAAGTGGTCAGAAAAATCATTGAAAAAGAACGTCCTGATGCGGTGTTACCCACCATGGGTGGACAAACTGCATTGAACTGCGCACTGGATCTTAACCGGGAAGGGGTTTTGCGTGAGTTTGGTGTGGAACTGATTGGTGCCACCGCAGATGCCATCGATAAAGCCGAAGATCGTGAGCGTTTCGATAAAGCCATGCGCGCTATCGGACTTGAATGTCCCCATGCTGAAATTGCTCATTCAATGGAAGAAGCCCACGACGTACTGTCACGCATTGGCTTCCCTTGTATTATTCGTCCTTCTTTCACCATGGGTGGAAGCGGTGGGGGTATCGCTTATAACATTGATGAATTCAATGAAATTTGTACCCGAGGACTGGATCTTTCCCCAACCAGTGAACTGTTGATTGATGAATCACTCATTGGCTGGAAAGAATATGAAATGGAAGTGGTAAGGGATAAAAACGATAATTGTATTATTGTTTGTACCATTGAAAACTTCGATCCTATGGGTGTTCACACCGGTGATTCCATCACAGTGGCACCGGCGCAGACCCTTACTGATAAAGAATTCCAGATAATGCGTAATGCCGCCATGGCCGTATTACGTGAAATTGGCGTTGAAACCGGCGGATCTAACGTACAATTTGGTGTTGATCCTAAAACCGGTCGTATGGTGATCATCGAGATGAACCCTCGTGTGTCTCGCTCCTCTGCGCTGGCATCAAAAGCAACGGGCTTCCCCATTGCCAAAGTCGCCGCTAAATTGGCGATTGGTTACACCTTAGATGAATTGGCCAACGATATCACCGGCGGTTTAACCCCGGCGTCTTTTGAACCGTCCATCGATTATGTTGTGACTAAAATTCCTCGCTTTAACTTTGAGAAGTTTGCCGGGGCTAACGATCGTCTTACCACGCAAATGAAATCGGTAGGTGAGGTGATGGCCATTGGTCGTAACCAACAAGAGTCCCTTCAAAAAGCATTACGTGGATTGGAAGTGGGTGCAACGGGCTTGAACCCCTTGTTGGATCTTGACGACGAAGATGCCAAAAACAAACTTATGTACGAATTGCGTGAGCCCGGTGCTGAACGTATTTGGTACATCGCCGATGCCTTCCGTATGGGCATGACGGTGGATGAGGTGTTCAATGTCACCAATATTGATCGCTGGTATTTGGTGCAGTTGGAAGACTTGGTTAAATTGGAAAATAAAGTGAGTGAAGGCGGTTTAGACGCGCTGGATGCAGACTTTATACGTCAATTAAAACGCAAAGGCTTTTCCGATGCGCGATTAGCCGAGTTGACCGGGGCGTCGGAAAGTGACGTTCGCGATTTGCGTCGAGGCTTTGATATTTTCCCAGTCTACAAGCGTGTTGACACCTGTGCGGCGGAATTTTCCACTAGCACCGCTTACATGTATTCAACCTATGATGAAGTATGTGAAGCCAACCCTACGGACAAGGACAAAATCATGGTACTTGGTGGCGGGCCTAACCGTATCGGCCAAGGTATTGAATTTGATTACTGCTGTGTTCATGCTGCCTTGTCCATGCGCGAAGACGGTTATGAAACCATTATGGTTAACTGTAACCCAGAAACCGTGTCCACCGATTATGATACCTCTGATCGCTTGTACTTTGAGCCAGTGACGTTAGAAGATGTCTTGGAAATCGTCGCCAAAGAACAACCTAAAGGCGTTATCGTTCAATACGGCGGTCAAACACCGCTGAAGCTGGCCCGTGCCTTAGAAGCCAATGGTGTACCGGTTATTGGTACGTCTCCAGAAGCCATTGACCGCGCTGAAGATCGGGAACGTTTCCAGCATATGGTGGACAAATTAGGCCTTAAACAGCCTGCGAATGCCACGGTAACTAACACCGAAGAAGCACTGGCGAAAGCAGAGGAGATTGGTTTTCCTCTCGTGGTTCGTCCTTCTTATGTCTTGGGTGGCCGGGCAATGGAAATTGTCTACGATTTAAAAGATTTAAAACGTTACCTCACTGAAGCGGTGAAAGTGTCTAACGATGCGCCAGTATTGCTAGATCGCTTCCTTGACGATGCCATTGAAGTGGATATCGATGCCATATGCGACGGAAAAGACGTGGTGATTGGCGGTATCATGGAACATATCGAGCAAGCGGGTGTTCACTCGGGGGATTCAGCCTGTTCATTACCGCCACACTCACTGCCTAAAGACATTCAAGATGTCATGCGCAAGCAGGTTCGTGATATGGCGTTAGAATTGGGTGTTGTGGGCTTAATGAATACCCAGTTTGCCATTAAAGATGGTGAAGTTTACCTTATTGAGGTGAATCCTCGCGCAGCGCGAACTGTCCCCTTTGTTTCTAAAGCCACCGGCGTACCTTTAGCGAAAGTGGCAGCCCGTTGTATGGCGGGGCAGTCATTGGCATCCCAAGGGGTTACCGAAGAAATCATTCCACCGTTTTATTCGGTGAAAGAGGTGGTATTACCTTTTGCTAAGTTCCAAGGTGTGGATCCATTACTTGGCCCAGAAATGCGCTCTACCGGCGAAGTCATGGGGGTAGGTGATACCTTCGAAGAAGCTTATGCAAAGGCTAATTTAGGGGCAAGCGCACCTTTACCACGTGAAGGTAAGGCTTTGATTTCAGTTAGAAATAATGACAAAGCACGGATTGTTGATCTGGCCAAGGCTATGATTAAGGCCGGCTTTAAACTGGAATGCACCCGAGGAACCGCTGCCACATTAGATGCCGCAGGCATTGAAAACACGGTTGTCAATAAAGTGTCTGAAGGTCGCCCTAATATCGTTGATGCGATTAAAAATGGCGAATACAGTTACATTATTAATACCACCGAAGGGCGACAAGCCATCACCGATTCTGTCTACATTCGTCGTGAAGCGTTATTAAATAAGATAACCTATACCACGACAATGAACGCGGCATTTGCCACGATTCAGGCAAAATCCGCAGATGACAGAAACAAGGTGGTATCAGTGCAGGAACTGCATGCACGCGTTCATGGATAATGACATAACGGGAAAAATGCGGTAACCTTCATAATCAGCCTTATAAAAAAGTGCGCCAGTTTGGCGCACTTTTTTAATCATCGATGATCAAGAAAACAAGTGAGATGAAACCATGAGTCAGTATCCGATGACCGCTCGTGGCGCAGAGCTATTGCGCGAAGAATTAAATGAGCTTAAGACAGTAACCCGTCCACGCATCATTCAAGCTATTGCGGAAGCTCGTGAGCACGGAGATCTAAAAGAAAATGCCGAATACCATGCGGCCCGTGAACAACAAAGCTTTTGTGAAGGACGAATTCAGGATATCGAAGGTAAGCTTTCAAATGCACAAATCATTGATGTTACCAAGATGGACAACAACGGTAAGGTGATTTTTGGTGTAACGGTCACCATTATGAACCTAGAAACTGATGCGGAAACCACCTATCGCATTGTGGGTGATGATGAGGCCGATATTAAAAATAACCTGATATCAGTGAACTCACCCATTGCCAGAGGGCTTATTGGTAAGGAAGTCGATGACGTAGTGAATATCCAAACGCCTGCCGGTACGGTGGAATTCGAAATCGTCGAGGTTCAGTATATTTAACCCTGATTGCACAAGGTAATGTATTTACGAAGGCAAGAGCGAACCTCTTGCCTTCTTTTATTTTTGGTAAACCGATACCAGTATCAAGACTATAAGGCAAACGAGAAACACCAGCACCAAGCCCGGAAAAAACCAGCTGTTAAAGGTGGCAAGCACAATGAGCCAGTGGATTTCTCCGTTTTCAAAAAATATCTGAGATGGATTGGCAGCGTAATCCAGCCAGGTCGCCACAATGGCAATCAGCCCACTTAACAACAATGGGATGAGGGTTATCTGCCAAATTACTCGGCGCATAGCTGGACGTCGAGCACAATAAAGAACGTCACCTAGTTACCCTTGCCGATAGCAATGCGGCGGGCTTTCTTAGGCTCAGGGATAATACGCTCAAGATCAATATGCAATAAACCGTTTTCCATATCAGCAGCACACACTTTTACGTTATCTCCCAACTGAAAGGTACGTTCAAAATTACGTTCTGAAATGCCTTTATGTAAGAATTTTCTTTCCTGGCGGGAGGAGGGGGCTTTTTTACCAGCGATAACCAGCTTGTTATCAGCGGTTTCGACAATGACTTCCTCTTTGCTAAACCCCGCCACTGCCATGGTAATGCGGTAGTTAGTATCATCAATCAATTCGATATTATAGGGAGGATAACCGCTTTGTTTCTCAGCGCATTTCGCCGCCTCGACGAGGGCCGCTAAATGATCAGAGCCGATAAAAGAGCGATACAGTGGGGTTAAATCGATACTAGGCATTAGGGTCTCCTGATCTCAAACCGACGTAAAGGGTTATTGGGGGCGAAAATGGCCAGTTACAATACTACGCCATTATTCCCTTTGCCCCTTTCTATTCTGTCTGTTTTTGTTTAATTTTGTTAATCCACATTGCACTGATTAGCCCGCTTACGCACAGTAATAAAGCCAGCAAATCACCCCATTTTTTGTACGGGGTTAAGCCATGGGTCGATTGTACCGGGGCGACGAGGCTGGCGGCTTCGAATTGGGGAAGGGCCGATATAATGTCACCTTTTGCATTAATAAATGCTGTGATGCCATTGTTCGTTGCGCGAATGACGGGCCTTCCCAGTTCCATTGCCCTGACTTGAGCGATTTCCAAATGCTGGGCTGGACCATGGGAATGACCAAACCAAGCATCATTGCTCACGGTAATAATCATGTCCGTATCATCATGTACATTGGCCGCTACCTGACGAGGAAAGGCGATTTCAAAACATATGGCAGGGGCAAGATGAATACCGTTGGCTAACAGGTTTTTCTGCTGATAATCCCCCCGTGAAAAGGACGACATCGGCAAATCAAAAAGGGGGGCAAGAGGCCGCAACCAATCTTCAAATGGCACAAATTCCCCAATGGGTAAAAGGTGATGCTTGGCGTAACGGTCGCCATGAAAATACGTGTATTTTGGGGTTGAGTCGTCAGCGGATTGCTTGCCTAACACGATCAGGTTGTTCCACGCCTCTTGCGATTCCCAGTTGTAATTCACAATACCGGTAATCAGGCTGGTATCGTGCTGTATGGCCAAGTCATCAATCCTGTGAAGATAGTCGCTGGCCATGATCTCCAGTTTGGGTACCGCGGCTTCAGGCCAGACAATTAAATCACTTTGCCAAAGTGGCGCGGTAAGGGCCAGATATTTATCCATGGTGGGCCCGTCATGTTCTGGGGTCCAGCGTATTGATTGGGCAATATTGCCTTGCACCATAGCAACCTGATAGATGTGTCCTTTGCTAACAAAGTTGACCGATTGCAAGACATAACCGGACAACAAGGCGGTGACAAAGGCAAGGGCTACGGCTGTACTCTGTTTTACCTGCTTTATTTGCATTAATGATGCGGCTAACGCCACAATGATGACAGTAACGCCGGTTTCGCCGATGATGGGCAGCCAACCACGAAGGGGGCTTACCGCCTGGCTGTAACCCACAGATAGCCAGGGAAACCCGGTTAACATCCAGCTGCGTACCCATTCGGCCACAAACCAAAAAAATGGCAGAGCTAAAGGCCAAAGCCGTAGTGGGAAATAGCGCTTTGTTAGCCATAACGCCGTGGCAGGATAGAGAGCCAGATACCCACACAGCACTAGCATCAGGCTCACCGAGGCAATAAGGGGCAAGCCACCGAAGTCAACAATACTGACATGTACCCAACTAATTCCGGCGCCAAACCAGCCTAAGCCGAAAAGCCAGCCACACAGAAAAGGACGGGATACCACCGTCAATTGACGAAAGGCCAGCGCCAACCCAATGAAGGTGATGGGCCACATGGAAAAAGGGGCGTACGCAAAGGTAAGACTGGCGCCGCTAAGTAGCGCCAGAAGATAGGGAAACCAGGTTTTCAGAGGACTTTACTCCATAGCAGGTACGGTCACTTTGAGTTGTACCAATCTGCGTTTATCTGAATTGGTTATCTTAAAGTGAATATCGCCAATGGTAATTTCATCGTTGGTTTCGGGCATATGCCCAAACGCTTTTAATACGATACCGCCGATGGTGTCGGCATCTTCTTCATTGAAGTTAGTATGAAAAAAGTCGTTAAAATCATCCACCGCAGTCAGTGCTTTAACAGAATAGGTGGATTTATTCAGGGGCTTTATGTCTTCCGTACCATCTTCATCGATATCGTATTCGTCTTCGATTTCACCAACAATCAGTTCAAGAATATCTTCAATGGTAACCAGACCCGATACACCGCCGTACTCATCGACAACGATGGCCATATGATACCGTTGCTGGCGAAACTCTTTGAGCAAGACGTCTACCCGTTTACTTTCGGGCACAATCACTGCGGGACGGATCACATCACATAACTGGAAAGGGCGGTCGGGGGTAAATGCATAATCGAGGAGGTCTTTTGCCAGTAAAATACCTTCGATATGATCTTTATCTTCACTGATCACCGGAAAACGGGAATGGGCCGTTTCCAGAATTTTAGGTAGAAACTCTTCTACACTCTGTTCAATGTCAATGGTGGTCATTTGTGTTCGGGGGATCATAATATCCCTTACACGCATTTCATTGACGCCGATAACACCTTCAATCATTTCTCTGGTTTGAGGATCTATCAGTTCGCGGTGTTCGGCTTCGGTAATAACTTCTACCAAGTCTTGCTTGCTTCTCGGCTCGCCGGAAAATGTCAGTCTTATTTTATCTAACCAACCTTTGCTCGTCGAGCCGTTGGTAGAGTGAGGGTTATCTTCGCTCATAATCGTCTATTTGGTTATCTGTAGGGTAAAAGTTAAAGCTCTTGATAAGGATCGTCAATGCCTAACTGCGCTAAAATTTTTGTTTCCAGACGTTCCATCGCCTCAGCTTCCTCATCGTCTATGTGGTCGTAACCCAACAAATGAAGTAATCCATGAACTATCATATGGGCAAAATGATTATTTACCACTTTATTTTGTTCCACGGCTTCATGGTGGATCACTGGCACACAAATGACCAGATCGCCCAGTAAATTAAGTGGGATATCGGGTGGACACTCGAAGGGAAAAGACAACACATTGGTTGGCTTGTCTTTTCCTCTATAGGTATGGTTTAACGATTGGGATTCGTCGCGGTCAACAAAGCGGATCGTGACTTCTTTATCCTGTATTTTTAATGCTGATAAGGCGGTATCGGCCCAGCGCTGGATCTTATCGTCTGTAGGAACGGTATAACCGAGCTGGGTTGTATCACAGGCATGCTGCACATCAATCAGTGTGTTCACAAGGGGCCTTTGTCTGAATCCTGAGAAGGGGCGTTTTGTTTTTCTTGTTCCGCTGCCAGTCGCTTGGCTTGCCGTGCCCGTTCTTGATCGCTATCAAATTTTTCATACGCTCGAACAATTCTTGCCACTACAGGGTGTCGAACCACGTCTTCGGCTTTAAAAAAATTAAAAGAAATGTCGCTGACGTTTTCTAATACCTCAATACTGTTTCGTAACCCGGAACGTACGCCGCGGGGTAAATCTACCTGCGTAATATCCCCGGTAATGACCGCCTTTGAGTTAAAGCCGATGCGGGTGAGGAACATCTTCATCTGTTCGGTGGTGGTATTTTGACTTTCATCTAGAATAATAAACGCGTCATTGAGCGTACGACCTCGCATATAAGCTAAAGGGGCCACTTCAATAACATTACGTTCCATTAGCTTTTCAACTTTTTCAAAGCCGAGCATTTCAAACAAGGCATCGTAAAGAGGACGTAGGTATGGATCGACTTTTTGCGACAGATCGCCGGGTAAAAACCCCAGTTTTTCGCCGGCTTCTACGGCAGGACGGGTAAGCAGAATACGTCGAACTTCCTGACGCTCCAAGGCATCAACGGCGCAGGCCACCGCCAAATAGGTTTTGCCTGTGCCTGCAGGACCAATACCAAAGGTAATATCGTGATTCACCACGTTGGCCACGTATTGGGCCTGATTGGGATTACGGGGCTTAATCACACCGCGTTTGGTGCGAATGGTGATATCTTTGCCGTAAGTGGTACTTTCCCCACGTTCTAACAACCGTGCTTCTTGAATCGCCAGATGCACTTGTTGGGGATCTAACTGAGGAATTAGACCTTTAACTGGCTGGGTTTCTATATAAAGTAATTTAAGTAGCTCCACCGCCCCGTTGGCCTGTACCGCATCACCGAGCACCTTAAAGGTGTTACTCCGGTACGAAATTTCTACGCCAAGACGCCGTTCAATTTGCTTGATGTTGTCATCAAAGGGACCGCACAAACTTGATAACCGTTTGTTATCAACAGGCTCTAAAATTACTTCGTTACTTACCAGTGTACTCAAGTCGTTTATTTCCTCACTTAAAATTAATGGGCAGGTATAAAATGACCTACGCCAAGGGGATCAGGGGCACTATCCTGATGTTTTGCTGTTATAGATTGGGGCGAAACCGCCACACGCAAGCCCATGTCTTTTTCCCGTCTTACCACATTCCCGCGTAATGAATTACTAAACACATCGGTGATTTTTACATCCACAAATTCACCAATCATATCGGGTGTGCCTTCGAAATTCACCACACGGTTGTTCTCGGTACGCCCAGACAGTTCCATGGGGTTTTTCTTCGACGGTCCTTCCACCAAAATGCGCTGTTCGGTTTCCAGCATATTCCTGGCAATCCGCAGTGCCTGTTGGTTAATGCGTTGTTGGAGCAAGTATAATCGTTGCTTTTTCGTTTCTTCGCTCACATCATCCACAGCATCTGCTGCCGGTGTTCCTGGCCGCGCACTGTAAATGAAGCTGAAACTCAGATCGTAATCCACCGCTGAAATTAAATCCATGGTGGCCTCAAAATCCTCATCGGTTTCACCGGGAAAGCCGATAATAAAGTCTGACGACATGCTAATGTTAGGTCGTACTTTTTTTAATTTTCGGATTTTAGATTTGTATTCTAATGCCGTATGACCCCGTTTCATTAAATTGAGGATACGATCTGAACCGCTTTGAACCGGTAAATGGAGATGATCGACCAACTCAGGAATGCTTTCATAGGCGGAAATGATGTCATCGGTAAACTCCACCGGATGAGAGGTGGTATAACGGATGCGATCGATGCCGTCGATGGCAGCCACTAATTCAAGTAATTCCGCAAAGCGGCAGATGCTACCGTCATGATGTTCACCGCGATAGGCATTCACGTTTTGGCCGAGTAAATTAACTTCTCGTACCCCTTGCTCTGCCAGTTGGGCAATTTCTAAAATAACGTCATCAACGGGGCGGCTAACTTCTTCGCCTCGGGTGTAAGGAACCACGCAGAAAGTACAGTACTTGGAGCACCCTTCCATTATAGAGACAAAGGCGGTGGGTCCTTCGGCTCTGGGCTCAGGGAGACGATCGAATTTTTCAATTTCCGGGAAACTGACATCCACAACAGAACGGGCACCGGCCTGCAATTGATTAATCATTTCAGGTAAGCGATGAAGCGTCTGAGGGCCGAAAACCAAATCAACAAAAGGGGCACGTTGACGAATATGATCGCCTTCTTGGGATGCCACACACCCCCCAACACCAATAATCAGATTGGGGTTATGTTGTTTGAGGTTTTTCCAGCGACCTAATTGATGAAATACTTTTTCCTGGGCTTTTTCCCGTATGGAACACGTATTTAATAAAATTACGTCCGCATCTTCGGCTTCCTGCGCTAGCGAATAGCCGTGGGTAGAGTCCAGCAAGTCAGCCATTTTCTCCGAGTCATACTCGTTCATCTGACAGCCCCACGTTTTAATAAACAGCTTCTTGGTCATATTCACTTTACGTTTTTCAGGTAAATGTTCAAAATAGCCGCGTATTTTACCTGTTGTAGCGTGCTTTGCCCAGTCATTCATTAAAATGGTTAAATCCTTTCACTCTATTCCATATAGCTGTCTGATCTATCGCAAGGTATCAAAGATGATTCATGGCGTAACCTATGGCTTTACGTCATAATGCCGGTTCGAATCAGGAGACTATATGTACGATTTTTGTATTAATGGTGGCGGAATGGTGGGCAGTAGCCTTGCTCTCGGTCTGGTACAGCAGGGCTATCGGGTCGCTATCCTTGAATCTGTTATGCCCGTTCCCTTTGCCCCTGACCAGCCACCGGATTTGCGTCTTTCCGCGATTAGTTTAACTTCTTCTATGCTGTTACAACGGCTTGGCGCATGGCCACATATTCTTGACTACCGAGTTAAAGCTTATGATCAATTGTCAGTGTGGGAAGATCCCGCCATGGCCGCATCATTTACTGCGTCTAGCATTGAGGCGCCCCATTTAGGCTACTTCGTAGAAAATCGATTAATTCAGCTAGGGTGTCACCGTGCCCTGCAAAATTTCGATGTGCGATGGATAAATGATACCCCACTCGCTGCCTTTACTCACACGGATAATGGCGTAACAGTAACGCTAGAAAACGGTGAAACCCTTAACGCTAAGTACTTAATTGGCGCAGACGGCGCACGTAGCCTTGTCAGGGAACAGGCCAAAATAGGTAGCAGCGGTTGGCAATATAATCAGCAGGCGTTGGGTATTATTATCAAATCAGACGCCCAAAGTGGAGCAGAAACCTGGCAGCAATTTTATCCTTCTGGCCCAAGAGCCTATTTGCCCATGTATGATAATTACGCTTCACTTATCTGGTACGACAGCGCCGAGCGCATAAAGCAATTGTGTGGTTTGAAGCCTGAACAATTAAAAAATGAAGTGCTACAGCATTTCCCTGACCGCCTTGATCCGTTTGTGGTGCTTAATAAAGCGGCCTTCAGGTTAACCCGCTCCCACGCTAGCCGATATATTCAACCTGGCGTGATCCTCATTGGCGATGCTGCCCATACCATTAATCCTTTGGCGGGGCAGGGCGTGAACCTCGGCTTTAAAGACGTCTCAGCACTGCTGGCCATCACCGAGGATTGTAAACCCGATGACGTCTCATTCTATTCACGGCTGGTGAGCGACTATGCTAAGCCGCGACGCCGAGATAACTTACGCATGATGTCAGCAATGGACGGGTTTTATGCCTTGTTTAGTAATCAAATACCCCCATTGAAGTTGGTAAGAAACCTGCTGCTTAAAGGCGCTGATATGAGCGGTCCAATTAAGTCAGGGGTGTTAAAGCATGCAATAGGGATGGATGAATGGAAGTTCTGATTTTACTGGGCGTTCTGTTTTTAGCGTTAATGATTATTGTGCCATTAATTGAACGTTCTAAAATGCGCGTTAGTGCACAAACCGCAGGAAAAATAAGCCGCTGGATATGGCCGCTAGTGATGATTGCACTGGTGCTACAACTGATACGTATGATGATGCAAGGGTAACGGCCACATCACTAATGTGTTGTGACAGGCCAGTTACCCTGTAAGTCTACCAGTGTTTTTTCTATTAAAGTTCGTATTTTCTCATCGTCATGAGTGATAAGAGCGAAGGTGCGCAAGCCGATAAACTGGCATTGTAACCAGGATGCGATCTTTTCACTTTCTTCGTCCTTGGCAATGGAATGGGATGCGATTAACTGTTCAACTACCTTAACAAAGGCCTGATTCAATGTTTCCATCCCCTGGGACAATGTTAAACGGCTATCGTCATGAAGACTGTCGATTTCCGCCAGAGTCTTAATGAGTAAACATTGGCGTTGATGGGTCTGATTTGCCGGCGTAATTAAGGTCGTCAAAAAATAGTCTCTAAGGGCATCTAACGGGGATGGACTTTGGGCTACGTGCAACAGATCCTTTTCATTTTGCTCCACATAAGCACAAATCACCTTACAAAATAAGCCATCTTTGCTTTTAAAGCGGTTATAGATGCTACCCGGGCGCATGTCGAGGGCTGTTTGCAGTTCACGCATGCCCACGGCTAGATAGCCTTTTTGCCAAAATAACCCCGTTGCTTTTTCTATCACCACGTCATCGGTGTATCTCATTAGGTTATACCTTATATCCTCTAATTTGAACATTCGTTCAATTTGATCTTGAACAATCGTTCAATAGTACTTATATTGATGTCCAAGGTAAACATCCACAACACACTGGATGCTATTTTTTCGCTATTTGGAGATATTATGACAACTTATACGCTACATACAAAAGATACTGCACCTGAAAAAGCTAAACCCTTATTGGAGAGTTCGGAAAAATCTTTTGGCATGATCCCCAATCTCCACGCTGTTATGGCCGAGTCTCCTGAATTATTAAAAGGCTATCAAATACTTCATGGACTGGCCCAAGAAACCTCATTTAATGCTGATGAACTTACCGTGGTATGGCAAACAATCAACGTAGAGCATGGGTGCCACTATTGTGTGCCAGCACACACAGGCATTGCCAAAAGTATGAATGTCAGTGATGAATTGATTGAGGCATTACGAAACGATGAAGAGCTAAAAGACAGTAAACTCAATGCCCTTAAAAATACGGTATTAGCGGTAACCCGAGGCCGTGGCGTGATCGGTGAGAAAGAGCAAAAAGCCTTTATGGACGCAGGTTATACCGCACAAAACATGCTTGAAATTATTTTGATCTTAGCGCAAAAAGTGATGAGTAATTACACCAACCATATGGCCGAAACCCCGGTGGATGAAGCTTTTGCACAGTTTGCATGGGAACCTAAAAAGTAATATTGCTCACTGCGTTGTGCTGTGTAGTGCTTTGCTACACAGCACATTGACCAAGTTAGTCGTCGCTCCACACCCCTTTTTCTGTTTTTCCCTGAATAATCACATCACCGTCTTTGTAGCTGATTTCCTTACCGGACTGCAATTTGACAAAGTAATCTTTGCTAATAGCCACAATGGTAGGCGTCATCCAAACGATGGCGATAATGTTGATCACGGACATTAATCCTAGTGCCATATCTGCCATGGCCCATACCGTTGGAAGTGCGGCCATTGCACCCCACAAAATCATGCCCAGATAACCAACAGTGTAGACACGACGTCCTATCTTGTTATCCAGTTTAAACATATGCAGGTTACTTTCTCCGTAGGCGTAATTAGCTACCACGGAAGTGAAAGAAAATAAACAAATGGCGGCGGAAACAAAGATAGTGCCTCCACTACCCACATGGGTGTTCATGGCCGCTTGGGTCATACCTATGCCTTCCATTTGTCCGCTCGCTTCACCACCGGCTAGAAGAATGATAAATGCCGTAGCAGAACACAGGATCACCGTATCCACAAACACCCCTAACATTTGAATGTATCCTTGTGAAACCGGATGATTGGGCGTTGGCGCCGCACTGGCCGCCGCATGAGGTACGCTACCTGAGCCGGCTTCGTTAGAATAAAGACCCCGTTGGATACCGTTTTTGATTGCTGCACCTAACATACCGGCGCCGGCTTCTTGAAAACCGAATGCCGATTTAACAATAGAGAGCATGACGTCGGGTAATTGGGTGATATTGATGCACATGATAATCAAGGCCGCCAGCACATAACTGATGGCCATAAAAGGGACGATCCATTCGGCAAAACGGGCGATGCCTCTTAATCCACCGACTACGATAAGCGCGGCCAGAAAAATAATGACTAAGCCAGTATAAAAGTGGGAGAATCCATAGGCGTTGTGTAATGCATCGGTAATGGTATTGGCTTGCACTGCGCTAAACACAAAGCCATAACCGAAAAAGAGACATAATGAAAAGGCCACCGCTAACCAGGTTTTATTTAGCCCTTGTTTAATGTAGTAGGCCGGGCCACCACGAAATTCACCCTCTTCGTCTTTCACTTTATATAGCTGGCCTAACACACTTTCTGCAAACCCAGTGGCCATACCTAAAAACGCGATCACCCACATCCAGAAGATGGCGCCTGCACCGCCTAGGGAAATCGCCATTGCCACACCGGCTAAATTTCCTGTGCCTACCCGAGCGGATAAACTGGTACACAAGGCCTGAAAAGAGCTGATCCCTTCTTTTGTAGAAGATGTGCTCATTTTTAGAAGGGTAAACATGTGGGTGAAGTGGCGTAACTGCACTGCACCTAATTTCCAGGTAAACCAAAAACCGCAAGCAAGTAGCATGACGATAAGGACTTGGCCGTTACCCCACAGCACGTCATTTACGGCCAAAACGATATCGTTAATCACATGAGTTCCTTGATAAATTAGCTAAAACGTTAAAGCGTTTATGGTAGCAGAACAGGCACAAGGAGAAAGATATTTGTGGACTTTGGTGTGTTTTTTGATGTTTTAGCGAGGAATGCCTAAAAAGAGCAAGCTAAAATGAAAAAAAGCCAATCTAAGATTGGCTTTTTTTGAATATGGCTGGGGTAGCTGGACTCGAACCAACGGATGGCGGGATCAAAACCCGCTGCCTTACCACTTGGCTATACCCCAA
>NZ_JBAHZB010000050.1:0-26758 GCF_036697315.1 Alteromonas sp. 14N.309.X.WAT.G.H12 | reverse complement strand
GGAACCATGACTAACCGTTGCTTTATCTACGCTACTGCTGCTTCCCCCTTCACCGGGTTTGCTGTAACAAAAATAAAGCGTCTGATTGCTGGCGTAGTTTGGATCAACTGCAACGCCAAGCATACCGCCCTGATTCACAGAGGCCACTTCTGGTACGTTTTTCAACGGTGCAGACAGGCCTTCGTGGCGGTCGAAAAAACGAATATTTCCCGACCGTTCAGTGATCACCATGCGGTTATCCGGTAAAAAGGCCAAGCTCCAAGGATGATTCAGCTGGTCTGTGAGGACTTCCACTGATAGTTCATCATCGCGAGCTTCGGCCATCACGGAAATGCCCATCGATACAAGCAGTAATCGTGTTAACTTCCGTGACCCCAGCATAGATATGGCGCTCTATTGAGGCAACATTGCACGCAACATCCATGCAGTTTTTTCATGTACGCGCATACGGTCGCCAACCAAGGCCGCAGAAGACTCATCATCTGCATCCTGAGCCAGTTTAAGTACTTCACGGGATGTTTTTACCACAGCTTCATGACCTACGGTGAGTAAACGCACCATTTCTGACGCTTCAGGTACACCTTCAACTTCTTTAATAGAGCTTAGCTCGAAAAAGGTTTTGTATGTGCCTGGGGCTGCAACACCCAAAGTACGAATACGCTCGGCAATTTCATCCACTGCCTCTGCCAATTCGGTATATTGCTCTTCAAACATCAAATGCA
The DNA here is from genome assembly GCF_036697315.1 of Alteromonas sp. 14N.309.X.WAT.G.H12. Classification (NCBI taxonomy): domain Bacteria; kingdom Pseudomonadati; phylum Pseudomonadota; class Gammaproteobacteria; order Alteromonadales; family Alteromonadaceae; genus Alteromonas; species Alteromonas sp. 14N.309.X.WAT.G.H12. Next base: position 26,036 of record NZ_JBAHZB010000050.1, on the reverse strand, counting down.
ATTCACGAAATTGGGGGCCGGAAACATTCCAGTGAAAATTGTGGGTTTGCAGATACAGGGTATAAGAATCCGCTAACAGGCGTTTAAGGCCCTCTGCAATTTCTGTACGATCATTCTCGGAAATACCAATGTCTATGATACTCATGATGCAACTCCTTATTCAGTTTGTTCGGTACTACGAATAGAAAAATAAAAATATATAAGTAATGGTACTATCTGCGGCCACTTACGGTTTACTCTGCCACAATTTTAATGATGATGTTGAGAACTAGCACCCCTGTCCTGATGCTTCACTTCAACGCTAATTTCACGTTCAGAACCATCGGCAAACACCAAGGTAAGCGGAACTTGGCTGCCTTCATCCAAGCCCTGAATTAAACCAATAAGCATAATGTGATCACCACCTGGCACAAATTCATGCTGACTATGAGGGGTTATCACAATGCCGTCTTTGAGTTGGCGCATCCGCATCATACCGTCTGTCATTTCAGTGGTATGGATCTGCACGTCCTCTGCTATATTTGATGGCGTTTTGACAGAAAGCAAGTGCAATTGACTATTTGTTTGATTCGATAATGTTAAATAAACAGCACCGGTTTTGGCCATAGGAAATGTCGCCCTAGCCCAGCTATTACTGACCTGTACATCGGCAAGAGACGAAGTGGAGACCCCAAGTAGCAGCCAGCCAAATAGACAAAGAGGAAAAGATAAACGCACGAGCATACTCCATTACTTTCATGATAGTAACATAGTAGGAGCAATTGAACGGGGATGAAAGGCCGAATGATTGATTTAGTTCAATTAAACGCCGAAGTGAGATAGGTAGTTAAAAAATGGTGCCGACTGCCGGAGTCGAACTGGCGACCTACTGATTACAAGTCAGTTGCTCTACCAACTGAGCTAAGTCGGCACACTTTTTTAAAACACGCTGCGAACAGCGGATGCGTATTGTAACGGTGAAATCATTGAAGTCAAGGTTGTATTTGTTTTAACCGTCTGGCTTCTCGTCCTAATTTCGGAAAATACTCTGCTGGCACATACTTACCCAGCTCTTCGAGTTTTTCTCCTAAGCCAACATAGGAGGCAGCCGTCACATTAATATGACCCATTTTGCGCTTCTCCCGCACGGTTTTACCATACCAATGAAGATGACAGCCGGAAATCTTAAGCAGATCCCGGGAAAAGCTACTGCAACCGATAATATTGACCATGGCACTAGGGCCTATGGCTGAGGTATCGCCAAGGGGTAAGCCGACCACGGCGCGCAGGTGATTTTCGAACTGACTGGTATCACTGCCGGTCATGGTCCAGTGGCCGGAATTATGTACCCGGGGAGCCAGTTCATTCACCATCAGGGTATCGGCACACTGAAACATTTCAACGGCCAGTACACCAACATAATTCATCCCATCGGCCAGCACGCGAAAAATTTCTTCTGCCTTTTGTTGCAGCTGCGCTGATACATTCGGGGCGGGAGCCACAGACACATGAAGTTGGCCTTGATGGTGCAGGTTCTCGGCCAAAGGATACATTTGAATGTTCCCCTCTTTGTCCCGAACCCCAATAAGGGACAATTCCCGCTCGAAGTTAATCATTTGCTCAACGACCAAGGGCACAGCTTGTAGATCCAGGCTACTAAGGGCCTGTTTTAATTCTGGTAGTTGCTCTTCACTTGTTAGACGCCATTGTCCATAGCCATCATAGCCGTCTCGACTGGCTTTAATGATTAATTGATCGCCTAAGGCTGAAACGCAATCTTCAATTTGATCGGCATAGGTGACAACCTGATGCGCTGCGTTGGGCACATTCAAGGCGTTAAGCAAACGCTTCTCACGCACTCTATCCGCGCCAACCAAGATGGCATTCATCGACGGAAACAACTTTTCCGTTTTACTGGCTTCTTCAAGCAGGTGTTCTGGCACATGCTCAAATTCCGCCGTAAGCGCATCGGAAGATTCCAACGCCTGCGCCAAGCTCACATCCAATGGACGTTTACTGACAGGATGGACAACGGTTTCCGTGTTCACATCCACAGCTTGAACGTCAATACCTAACGGACATCCCGCCAGATACATCATTTGCGCTAGCTGGCCGGATCCGTAAACCAGAACTCTCATTCATCCAACTCCAAATTACCGTTATCCAGTACTGTTTCAGTTTGTTTTTGCCTGAACGCAATCACAGCTTGGCGCACGTTTTCATCCTGCAACGCCACCACTTGCGCCGCCAGCAATCCCGCATTGGCCGCACCGGCCTCACCGATAGCCAGGGTTCCTACCGCTACGCCTTTGGGCATTTGCACGATAGAAAGCAGTGAATCAATACCATTTAGTGCTTTCGATTTTACCGGGCAGCCAAATACGGGAAGATGAGTGTGAGCCGCAATCATACCCGGCAAATGGGCGGCGCCGCCGGCCCCTGCGATGATGCAACTGAAACCTTGTTCATGGGCAGTTTCGGCAAACTCCACCAACAAATTAGGCGTGCGATGTGCTGAAACCACCTTCGCTTCAAACTCAACACCAAATGATTTAAGCATCTGTGCCGCATTTTGCATCGTCGGCCAATCAGACGTAGATCCCATGACAATAGCAACTTTAGCCATCGTATGACTCCCGTAATTTGAGAAACTGATTTAACTTACCACCGTACTCTTTATGGTCTTACGGTAAGTCGGAAAGCACGCGATTTTAGCATAAAAACCAATAATACCTACACAAGGGGCATTATTTAGATTAGATTAAATACCTTAGCACAATAATTTTTACAATAATCTATCTGCAATAGCTTGTTCACTTCGGTGATGCCACGGAGTTTCTCATGCAATCTGTAACATTCCGCCTTCTGGAGGTTTTCCAGAGTATCGTCGACAATGGATCAATAACCGCTGCATCCACAGCCCTTTCCTTGTCTCAACCCACCGTGTCACTGCAACTTAAAAAGCTAACCTCCGTTGTGGGCATGCCGTTGTTCGTGCAAACCTACGGTCAATTAACCCTCACTGAAGCGGGCGAAGCCGTGTACCAATGCGCTCAGGAAGTGCTGGGATCTCACTCCCGTTTAGAAAGCCAAATACAGGCTTTACAAGGTGTGGAAGTGGGCATTTTAAAAATTGCGGTGGTCACCACCGCCAAATATGTCATTCCCCCCATCCTAAGTCCATTCTGCCAGCAGCATCCGAATATTGACGTGCGTTTTACCGTGGGGAACCGCGCGACGATCATCGATAGGCTGCAACACAATCAGGATGATATTTATATCTTTAGTCAACCGCCCGTGGATGACAGCTTGCAGTGCACCCCTTTTATGCAAAATAAACTGGTGGTGATCGCCCCCAAAGATTTTGATGGCCCCGACAACTGCAATTTACAAACCTTAAGCCAATATAAGTTTTTACTGCGGGAATTTGGTAGTGGCACCCGCCGTGCCATCCAAGAATATTGTGATGACAATGGGATCACCTTTAATAACCCCATGATCATTGAAAGTAACGAGGCCATTCGCCTTGCTGTTACTTCTGGACTAGGCTTAGCAATATTATCTGAGCATACCTTGGCACAAACGCCAACCGATGGCGTGAAAATTTTAAACGTGACAGATTTTCCCCTTGTGAACCACTGGCAAGCTGTTACCGTAAAACATCGTCAGATAAGTTTAGCGGCACAAGCTTTTCATCGAGCTTTATTAAACGTGGAGTAAATGGATGGCAACAAAAAAAGTCGAAAAGGTACTGGATGGCCTCGTCTCTGAAGTAAGTTACTTCTTAAAACGCGACTCTGCAGCGGGCATTATTCTTATGGCCGCAACGGCCTTGGCACTGATTATCGCCAACACGCCCATGGGTTATTATTATAACCAGCTTATTGATATGAAAGTCACCATTGCGGCAGGCACTTTCGCCATCGACAAGCCTTTATTGCTGTGGATAAACGATGGCTTGATGGCTGTTTTTTTCTTCCATGTCGGGCTTGAACTAAAACGGGAAGTTTGTGAGGGCGAATTAGCCAACCCCAAAGATATTGTCCTGCCGGCAGCCGGTGCCATTGGCGGAATGATAATTCCGGTGGCCATTTATTTGTTTTTTACCTGGGGACATGAAAACGCGGTGTCAGGTTGGGCAATCCCCGCCGCCACAGATATTGCTTTTGCACTGGGTATTATGGCGCTGCTAGGAAGCCGGGTACCGGCCAGCTTAAAAATATTTTTAGTCACTCTGGCCATTATTGACGACATTGGCGCCATCGTCATTATCGCTATTTTCTATACCAGTAATATCACCTTTACAGCCCTCGTTGTTGCTGCCGTTTGTTTGCCCGTGCTGTATCTGATGAATAAACGCAATGTGGTGGATCTTCCGGCCTATATTCTGGTGGGTATTGTACTTTGGGTGGCCATGTTAAAGTCCGGCGTTCATGCCACACTCGCCGGTGTGGTGCTGGCGGCATTTATCCCCATGCGCGATAACCGCAACCTAAGTTATTCACCGGTCACCGAGTTGGAACATAGCTTAAACAGCACTGTCAGCTTTGCCATCTTGCCCATTTTTGCTTTTGCCAACGCAGGCATTGATTTTAGCCAAATCAATGTGGCTGGTATTTTTCACCCGGTAACCTTCGGTATTTTCATGGGGCTTGTGGTAGGTAAACAAGTGGGCGTCTTTGCCTTTAGCTGGCTTGCGGTGAAAATGAAACTGGCAACACTGCCTAACGATCTGTCGTTTAAACACATCTATGGGTGTGCATTACTCTGTGGTGTGGGCTTTACCATGAGCCTCTTTATTGGCTCCTTGTCATTTGAAGATAGCGGGGTAAATCGGATCTTTGATGAACGAATTGGGATCCTGGGAGGCTCGTTAGTTTCTGCCTTACTCGGTTATATGGTGCTGTTTTGGATAGGCAGTAAAAGCACGCCAGATAAAACTAACGTGCCTCAGTCTTCGATAGCGTCACAAGAACGATAGTAAACTTCTGCCAGCTTACTTAAAAGCTGGTAGCGCCTGACCGGTTTACTTAAATAACCGTCCATGCCTGCATTCAGACAGGCTTGCTGGTCTTCGGAAAAGGCATTGGCGGTTAAGGCAATAATGGGAATGGCACTTTTCTTACCCGGCAAGGCGCGAATGCGTCTGGTGGCCTCAAAGCCATCCATCACCGGCATCTGACAATCCATAAGTACACAGTCTACCTCTATTTGATTCAAAGCTTTTAAGGCTTGCTCACCGTTTACCACCCGCACACACCGTATCTTCTGTGCTTTAAGCATATCCAAGACAATCTGCGCGTTAATATCATTATCCTCTACCACTAAAACCTTCATATTCTCGGGCAGTTCGGGCAACGCGTTACCATCGTTAGCGGTGGTAGCCGTGGCGATGGCAAACGGTAGCTTCTCGGTAAAACGGGTGCCCTTGCCCAGTTCCGATTTCACATCCAGAGTGCCGCCCATCAGTGAAACCAGCTTTTGGGTAATCGCTAAGCCTAGCCCTGTACCGCCATACAGGCGAGTGGTGGAGGCATCAGCTTGGGCAAACTGTTCAAAAATCGTGTCTATTTTGTCCTTCGCAATCCCGACTCCCGTATCAGCAACCATCAGAGTGAATACGCCACCTTCATAACTAACGTGTACGGTGATCTCCCCTTCCTGGGTAAATTTCACGGCATTGCTCAATAGGTTATTCACAATTTGCGATAACTTACCCATATCCCCGTAAACCGCCATCGGCAGTACCGTGATATTGGTCATCGAGCAGGTCACCCCTTTATTTATTGCCGCATCCTGATGCAAATAAAACGCAGATTCGACTAATTCCTGAATAGAGAATGAAGAGTGATCTAGTTGCATCCGTCCCGCTTCGATTTTCGACCAGTCCAAAATACTGTCGAGGATCATCAGTAAATTCGATGCTGACTGAGAAATCATTCTGATGCGGCGGGAAACCGGATAAGGAAGAGACTCATCCATTAGGTTTTCGCAAGAGCCAATAATCCCATTCATGGGCGTGCGAATTTCATGGGACATATTGGCCAAAAATTGCGACTTGGCGACGCCAGCGGCTTGAGATTCCTCTAACGCTTGGGCCAGAGACCGAGTTTTGCTTTCAATGCGCGATTCCAATGTGGTATTTAACACATTTAATTCCTGATTTAATCGCTTCTCTTCAATGCGCGACGCATCCAGTTCACTGAAGGCCGTAGTCAGGCGGTGTTGGAGCGACAAAAACGCCTTTTCCAGCGCTGCTAAATCGGAAATCACCAAGGATTTAGATGCCCTTTTAAAAGAACGACTAGTTTGTGGTTCAAACTGGTCAATTTGCTTTATCAGACGCTTTAAAGGTTCACTTAAGAAACTCGAGAGCAGGTATCCGGCAGCAACCCCCAAACACGCAAACAACATAATAAGCTGTAAAACGGTAAGCACAGAGGCATTGGTAAGGGCAAGAAAAGATTTATAATCGAAAAGAAAACGCACCTTCCAGTTGTACGGCTGGATCAGCGCACTGTGTAAAAACCACTGTTGCCCTTGAAATTCGGCTAATTTTTCGCAGCTTTTCACGGTACAATTAGGTAACTCAAGATTTGTCAGCGACTGGATCCCCAACGCCGTTGATGCGTATACCACTCGCCCTTCACTGTCTTCAATCAACATTCTAAACCCACCGAGGTTTTGCGCATCAAATTGACTGAATGTTTTGAGCGATAAGGAGCCTTCTAAAATGCCTTGTATTTTGCCATCGGCATCGGTTATCGGTGACGACACCGCGACGATGGGGTCCTGACCAAACCCCCGTCCCCGAAAAGCATCAGATAAGTATCGCTGTTGTGAAATAAGCACATTTTTAAAGTAAGATCGTTGAGAGATATCCAGCATGCCCGAACGATTTACCTGCTCCATCAATGCGGTTGGCCAAGCCTGGGTAATGATCCCTTTGGCATCCGTACGAAGAAAGGTCAAAAATTCCGGGCTATATTGCCCTAATGACGCCATCACTTCGGCGGTTACCGGATCGGACTTATCGGAGACGGTATCGAGCAATGAGAGATTATGTGCAGCCAGACTAATGGCATCCTGATGCTCAGTAAGAAAATCGCCAATTTGCTCGCTCAACACAAAAATACGTTGACGCATGTAGCTGTCTATTTGCGCTTTTTGTTTACTTTGATATTGGTGAATAAAGGCATAACTTACGGTAAATACCGCAATAAAAAACAGCCCGCAGAAGCAATAGGCTAGCAAGTATTTAAAGTTGATTTTACCGCTAATACGGTGCGGCTTAAAACGCAAGACAATGAAAACATAAACCAGGTGTGCAATCAGCACACTCATCACCGCACCTAACCAGGTGATAGACACCGCGGAAACCACGGCCAAAGAGAGACCGGAGAACCACACGCCGTAGTAAACCAGCAATACGGGCACGGCGATAAGCGTAAAGTAGCCGATGCCAATTTTTAGCGGCTGTAACAGGTGACGTTTATAACCAAACAGTGCCAACACAACCGGTAGCGCAGTCAATAACAGCACAGGCACGGAAACGCCAAATTGATAAAAAGCCGGCGCAAGAATCAATAACATGGCCGCTATTGACCAAACAGGCGGAAAGAGCAGGCCTACCAGCATAGCCACAGGTAGGCCAAACAAAGTTAGCCCTTCACTGAGAAATGGTTTGGGAATAAAACTCAGGCCAAATCCTGCCAACGTCAGTAGCAAGATCCAGCCAATGATATTTTGACGCATTATGTCACACGTCGTCCTTCGCGAAGAAATACATTTAGTTAGCTTGATTCATATAGTCGAGGGTAAGGTTCGTCAGCAATTTTACACCTAATTTCATGCCCGTATCATCAACATAAAAATCCGGTGTATGATGAGCCGGAGAGTCCTCTTCAGCCACATCTAAGGGTTTTCCGCCAACCCAAAGAAACAAGCCTGGGACTTTTTCTTGGAAAAAAGAAAAATCTTCAGCACCGGTCACCGCTTTTGCCAATACGGCATTTTCCTGCCCCGCCGTGCGTTGCAAGGTCGGTAACATCTGAGCGGTGAGATCGGGATCATTAAAGGTAATAGGGTAACTGTAATCCAAGGGTAAGATTAAATCAGCGGTGGCGCCCATACTATCAGCAATACCTTTCACTTTACGCGCCATCGCTTCATACATGTGAGCTCTGGCTGTTTTATCTAACGTACGAATAGTCCCCACCAATTCCACTTCCCGCGGAATGATATTAGAACGGTTTCCACCATGGATCGCGCCAACGGTGACCACAGCCGCATCGTCAATAAGCTTAATTTCACGACTGACGATGGTTTGCAGTGCCATGACCATTTGCGCCGCCGTTACAATAGGATCAACACTTTTCCAAGGATAGGCACCGTGGGCCTGCTCGCCGTGGATCACAATCTTAAAGGGATCCACAGCAGCCATAGCACCACCGGGTTTGTAGCTCACTTTATTGACGTCCAGATTCGCACTGATATGAAGCCCAAAAATCACATCAACGTCGGGGTTTTTAAGAACACCTTCTTTTACCATCACTTCAGCGCCCCCCATTTCTCCCGGTGGTGCGCCCTCTTCTGCGGGCTGGAAGATAAATTTCACTTTCCCGTTTAGCTCATCTTTCATGTCTGTAAGTATTTTCGCTGCCCCCATTAGCATGGCCATATGAGTATCGTGTCCACAGGCATGCATTACAGGCACCGTTTTACCGTCATATTCACCTTTTACTTCAGAACGCCAGGGTAAATCATTTTCTTCGGGAACGGGCAAGGCATCCATATCTGCTCGCAGCGCCACCACAGGACCCGGTTTACCACTGTCGAGGATGGCAACAACCCCTGTTGCCGCGACGCCGGTTTCCACTTCTAAGCCTAAAGAACGTAAATATTTCTCAATGTATTTAGCGGTTTCGAACTCGCGATTGGACAATTCAGGATGCTGATGGAAATGATGACGCCATTTTATGACCTCAGGTTCAATATTATCTGCCAACGCATCCACCGACGAATTAGCCTTTGAAAGTGAAGAAAATAGCAACAAACTTATAATTGGTAAGAGACTTTTCCGCATTGTTATTATTCCTTTATGAACCCTGTATTTACCCTATCCCAAACCGCTTTTATTTAAAAGAAATGCTTGTGAATATTGGTGTAAGCAATACCAAAAGTAGACTTTAGTCTAATAGGATGGGCGAAAAAAAGCGGGCTGATAATCAGCCCGCTTTTGTGTGTCTGGCAATACCGTAACAATCTTAGTTGCGTTGTCGTTTCATCGCATCAAAAAATTCATTATTGGTTTTTGTCATGGACAATTTATTAATCAAAAATTCCATGGCATCAATTTCTGACATTTCGTGAACAATTTTCCGCAAGATCCACATTTTCTGTAGTTCCTCTTGGGAAGTAAGTAGTTCTTCACGGCGGGTACCCGAACGATTGAAGTCAATGGCAGGGAAAACACGCTTTTCAGCGATTTTACGATTCAGGTGCAGTTCCATGTTACCGGTACCTTTAAACTCTTCGTAGATAACTTCATCCATTTTAGAGCCGGTATCAATAAGCGCGGTGGCAATGATGGTTAGACTTCCGCCTTCCTCAACATTACGGGCAGCCCCAAAGAATCGCTTGGGTTTATGTAATGCATTGGCATCAACACCACCGGTCAGGACTTTACCTGACGATGGGATCACCGTGTTATAAGCACGGGCAAGACGGGTGATCGAATCAAGTAAGATAACCACATCTTTTTTGTGCTCAACCAAGCGTTTGGCTTTCTCGATAACCATCTCGGCAACTTGTACGTGACGGCTAGCGGGTTCATCAAAGGTTGATGCCACCACTTCACCCTGCACCAAACGATGCATTTCTGTCACTTCTTCTGGCCGTTCATCAATCAACAGTACCATCAGCTCACAATCAGGATGATTGGCCGCAATGGACTGAGCAATATTTTGTAGTAACAGTGTTTTACCGGCCTTTGGCGGCGCAACAATTAAGCCACGCTGACCTTTACCGATGGGCGAGGCCAAATCTAACACCCGAGCCGTAATGTCTTCTGTTGAACCATTACCACGCTCCATCCGCATACGATCAGCAGCGTGAAGGGGGGTAAGGTTTTCAAAGAGGATTTTGTTACGGGAGTTTTCAGGTTTGTCGAAATTGACTTCACGGATTTTTAAAAGGGCGAAATAACGTTCGCTGTCTTTGGGCGGTCTAATCTTGCCGGCAATGGTGTCGCCCGTTCGAAGGTTGAATCGTCGAATTTGGCTGGGCGAGACATAAATATCGTCAGGGCCAGCTAAGTAAGAGGAATCGGCTGAACGCAGAAAGCCAAAGCCATCCTGCAGTATTTCCAAAACACCATCGCCGAAGATATCTTCACCGCCTTTGGCGTGATTCTTCAAAATGGAAAAAATGATGTCTTGTTTTCTGGCGCGAGCCATATTTTCCAGGCCCATTTGTTCGGCCAGAGCGACCAACTCGCTAATCGGTTTGTTCTTCAGTTCGGTTAAATTCATACTGGTGGGTCTTTGTGCTTGAAATTCGCTTACGGGACGTTAGCCCCTAATTAAAAAAATAGTTGGAATGAGTTTCGCCTAGGTGAGGCGGAAGCAGAACGCGGCTCGGTATAGAGCTAATAGCGAAACGTTAGCACCTTAATCCGTCAACGTCTACTTTTTTCCCACTAAATGTTAAAAAAATTTTAAATTATGCCTTTGGCACTGTAAAAGTCAGTTTTAAGAGGGCAGAACTCGGGTAACAATCCCATAGGCCGCATCGATTTTCGCCGAAACAGGAAGAATGACATTGTAGCCACTGCCTGGCGCCACAGAAATCGCCGTTTCATTTTCGCTGTATAGCGCGGTAACCCTTTCTATATAATTATGTGCCGGTGTCATGATTTCAAGTGTATCACCCACTTCGAAACGATTTTTCACCGCCACCAGGAGCCCTTTTGTCGAATCTCCCGTCACCTCACCTACTAGCTGACGTGATTCGCTTTTCGATTCACCACGATCATATTGCTGGTAGGCATCGTGTCGATGCCGGTTTAAAAAACCTTCAGTGTAACCACGGTTAGCAAGATGCGATAATTGGTCACTGAGCGCCGGATCGAATGGCTTACCGCTTACCGCATCATCAATGGCTTGTCGATACACCTGTGCGGTGCGAGCACAATAATAGAATGACTTTGTTCTGCCTTCGATTTTAAGTGAATCAACGCCAATTTCAACCAGTTTATGCACATGTTCTACGGCACGAAGATCCCGTGAATTCATAATGTAGGTACCATGTTCATCTTCAAAAGCGGGCATTAATTCATCGGGCTTTTGTGGTTCTTGTAGCAAATAAGCTTGCTCTGTAGGCGCGCCATATCCTAAGGTAGGCTCAGGAACGAACTGCCCTACCCCATCCTCCTTCGCCGGTGCCGCCCTGTATTGCCATCGACAAGCATTTGTACAAGCGCCTTGATTTGCGTCACGTTTATTAATATAACCAGACAGCAAACACCGTCCGGAATACGCCATACACAAGGCACCATGAACGAACACTTCCAATTCAATATCTGGGCATCGCTGCCTAATTTCGGCAATCTCATTGAGGCCAAGCTCGCGGGAAAGAATAATACGTTTAATGCCCTGCTGTTGCCAGAACTGGACACTGGCCCAATTCACCGTATTGGCTTGCACCGATAAATGAATAGGCAAATCGGGAAAATGCTCACGGGTTAACATGATAACGCCAGGATCAGACATGATCATTGCATCGGGCTTAAGGGCAGCCACCGGCGCTAAATCCGTTAAGAAGGTATTTAATTTACTGTTGTGTGGCGCAATATTATTAACAACGTAAAGTTTGCGCTGTAATGTTCGGGTAATTTCTCGGGCCTGAGCCAATTTTTCAAGGGTAAACTCGTTATTTCTCACCCTTAACGAATAGCGGGGTTGCCCGGCGTAAACGGCGTCAGCGCCATAGGCCAGCGCGTATTTCAGGTTTTTTATCGACCCTGCCGGCGACAAACACTCTGGTTTTTTCATCCTGTAACCTTTAAATCGAAAAAGCAGGATGCTAGCAGCAGCACAGTAGGGTATGCTTAATCCTGATCAACAAAAATAAAAAAACTGCCACCATAGGTGACAGTTTTTGTTAATCAGAAGGTAATCAGTTAAAGGTTTTCGTTTAGGAACTCCGTTAACTGTGTTTTTGACAGGGCACCAACTTTCGTTGCCGCCACATTGCCGTTTTTAAATAACAGCAATGTAGGGATGCCACGAATACCATATTTGGGTGGCGTTTCATTATTTTCATCGACATTCAACTTGCCAACTGTTAATTTGCCTTCAAACTCGGTCGCAACTTCTTCAAGAATCGGTGCGATCATTTTACAGGGGCCACACCATTCGGCCCAAAAGTCAACCAGCACAGGACCAGCAGCATTGATAACATCTGCTTCAAATTTGTCGTCAGTTAACTTGATAATTTTGTCGCTCATTCTTTTCTCCAATATTTGGTCTGCTGCTGATTTGTCTCAGCTTTACCATTAGTGTTATAAGAAACGTTTTTTAATGCAAGCACAGATAAGCTATAAGCTATGCAAACAACACATTTAACAGAAACTCATTTTTCAGATTTGCCGATTAACCCTAAGGTTATTGAAGCATTAAAATCAGCAAACTTCACGCACTGTACGCCCATTCAGGCGCTTGCACTGCCGCCCCTGCTCGAAGGGCTGGACATTGCAGGTCAGGCACAAACCGGTACGGGCAAGACCATCGCATTTCTAGCAGCAACTTTCCACTACCTGTTAGAAAAAGTGCAAGATAATGATGGTGCTAAAGCCGGTCCCCGGGCCATGATTATGGCGCCTACCCGTGAACTTGCTGTTCAAATTTACAATGATGCCAAGCTACTCAGTGAGCATACCGGACTGTCACTTGGTCTGATATATGGGGGTGAAGGATACCAAAGTCAACGTGATACGCTAGAAGAAGGTGTCGACATTGTTATTGGTACCACCGGCCGTATTTTAGATTACTACAAGCAAGGCGTATTTTCGCTGGCAAATATTCAGGTCGCAGTACTTGATGAAGCCGATCGCATGTTCGATCTTGGATTTATCAAGGATATTCGCTTTTTGTTCCGTCGTATGCCGCCGGCAACAGAACGCTTAAGTATGCTCTTTTCGGCAACCCTGAGCTATCGTGTACAGGAATTAGCCTACGAGCATATGAATAACCCAACCCACGTACAGGTAGAACCTGAGCGTATGACGGCCACCCGAGTATCCGAGGAACTTTTTTACCCCTCAGATGAAGATAAAATGCTGCTGTTGTTAACGCTACTCGAAGAAGAATGGCCAGATAAAGCCATTGTTTTTGCCAATACCAAAAGTGGTTGTGAGCGTGTTGCCGATTGGCTGATGGCAGACGGACATCGGGTTGGATTGCTCAGCGGTGATGTACCGCAGAAAAAACGTTTATCCATTCTGGAAGACTTTACCAAAAACGCCCTGGATATTCTCGTTGCCACCGATGTAGCGGCCCGAGGTCTCCACATTGATAAAGTCACTCACGTATTCAATTACGACCTGCCTGATGATGCGGAAGATTACGTGCATCGTATTGGCCGTACGGGACGGGCTGGACAAAGTGGACAAGCGATCAGTTTTGCCTGTGAAAAGTATGCACAGAATCTACCCGCCATTGAGGAATATATTCAGCATTCCATACCGGTTACTGAATTTGACCGCAGTGCGCTTTTAGATGATGTCACACCACCGAAACCAAGACGCAGACGGGCACCGAGTAATCGTAACGCCTCACGTCGAGGAAAGGGTCGCGGCAATAATCATCATAATAGAAAACCATCAAAATAAAGAGTGCCATGCAGCCAGTACGCCATCATAATACGGTCATTCAAGGCGAATATTATGCAGCCGTGGATTTAGGTTCCAACAGTTTCCACATGGTTGTGGTACATGTCGTTAATGGCAGCGTACAAATAATCGGTAAAGTGAAACAAAAAGTGCGCCTGGCTGCTGGCTTAAATGAACACATGGAATTGGATGATGCAAGTATGCAAAGAGGTTGGCAGTGTCTGCAAACCTTTTCCGAACGTTTACAGGACATCCCTCGTTCCAACATAAAAGTGGTGGCCACCGCCACATTAAGACTCGCCACCAATGCCCGTAAGTTTATCCAAAAGGCCGAAACCATTCTCGGTCACAAACTTGAAGTCATCAGCGGCAAAGAAGAAGCCAGACAGATTTATTTAGGTGTGGCCTATACATCAGCAAATCAGGGAAATACCCTGGTGATTGATATCGGTGGCGCCAGTACAGAAATTATTATCGGCAATGATATGCACCCTATTCACTTGGTGAGTACCAATATGGGGTGTGTGACCTTTATGGAACGCTATTTCCCCAACGGCGACATTTCACAACAAAATTTCGAGGCCGCGCAAGCTAGGGCAAATGGGTTACTTGATGATGTTGTGGACACCTTCTTGTGCTTTGATTGGCACAATTGCTTAGGCGCATCGGGGACGCCTCAAGCGATCACAGAAATACTTGTGGCGCAGGGGATCAGTGACGCCATTCGCCTTGATTACCTCTATTCGCTGCGGGATCAATGCATTGAAGGTGGCCATATAGATACCTTGGCGATCAAGGGCCTTGAAGCATCACGGAAAGCCATTTTCCCCAGCGGTCTTGCCATTCTGATTACCCTGTTTGAGCGCCTACATATTCGCAATATGAATATTTCAGGCGGGGCACTGCGAGAAGGCCTGATTTATGGCATGTTAGATAATCTGCAAGAAAATGACAGACGCACCCAAACCCTCAATCAGACCATGAAGCGTTATCATATCGATCAGCATCATGCCGAGTCAGTACGGGGTCTTGCCCTTCGTCTTTGCCACCAGCTTTGTGCTCAAACCACCTTGTGTCATCTTGATACCGAAGCGGTGCTCGGTGCCGCGGCGACCCTTCACGAAATAGGGCTACATATCGAATATAAAAAGCATCATGAACATGGTGCCTATATTCTTACCTATATCGATTTACCGGGTTATACCAAGTTGCAAAGAGGCGCAATACGGGATCTGGTGCAATGCCACCGAATGGGTATCAAGCGCGAGTTATTTACCCATTATCATGAAGAAGTGCGTCCCATGTTGGAAAACCTGTTACGGGTGCTGCGCATTGCGGTTGTCTTGTGCCTACGTCGGCAAAATAAACATATTCCCGAGGTAGAACTTTCTGTTTCCGATGATACCTGGACACTCACCTTCCCAGAAGGGTGGCTTAGTGCACACCCGTTAATTAACGCGGAACTGGCCAATGAAACCTGGCTCCAGCACCGCGTTGGCTGGAAGCTAGTCTGCCAGTAATGCTGCCGCCTGAGGGGCAAAGTAAGTTAAAATACCATCTGCGCCGGCCCGCTTAAAGGCTAAAAGGGATTCTAAAATCACCGCGTCCTCATTCAGCCAGCCGTTGTTAAAGGCAGCCTTGTGCATGGCATACTCGCCACTGACCTGATAGGCAAAAGTGGGCACCTTGAGTTCTGATTTACAGCGTCTGACAATATCAAGATACGGCATACCGGGTTTTACCATCACCATATCAGCGCCCTCTTCAAGATCTTGGGCGATTTCATGAATGGCTTCATCACTGTTCGCCGGATCCATTTGATAGGTCTTTTTATCGCCGCCTTTAATATTGGCCGCTGTGCCAAGGGCGTCTCTGAATGGCCCATAGTAACTGGACGCGTATTTTGCAGAATAGGCCATGATACAGGCATTTTGGTGGCCTTGGGCCTCCAGTGTGCGACGAATAGCGCCGATTCGACCATCCATCATGTCCGAGGGCGCCACGATATCGGCCCCCGCCTCCACGTGAGATAAGGCTTGTTTAACCAAGACATCCACCGTGGGATCATTCATCACATACCCTTGGCTGTCGATAAGGCCATCTTGCCCGTGAGAGGTAAACGGATCTAGCGCCACGTCGGTGATCACCATCAGTTCAGGAAATGCCGCTTTGAGTGCTCGGGTTGCTTGCTGGGCCACGCCATTTGCATTGTAAGCTTCTTTAGCACACTCGGTTTTAAGATTGGCTGGGGTCACAGGAAATAACGCGATAGCCGGTACGCCCAGCTTTAAGAGTGATTCTGCCTGCTTTAGGAGTAAGTCAATGGATACCCGTTCAATTCCCGGCATAGAAGGCACGGCTTCGCGCTGATTTTCACCCGGTAAAACGAAAACCGGATAAATAAGATCTTTTGCCGTCAACTGGTTTTCTGCAACCATATCTCTTAGGGCATGATTACGACGTAACCGGCGCATGCGTTTGGTGGGATAAGAAGAAAAAGTCATGATGTTGTTCCCGTATAATATTCTGCAACTACCTTGTTTCGTCCCGACTGTTTGGCACGATACAATAAGCTGTCAGCATGTTTAAATAATAGGGTTTCCTGTTCTTCAGCCGACACGACAATAGAAGAAACCCCGGCACTCAGAGTCATTTGAATGCCTTCCCCGTCCACAATAACGGGCGTATTTTCCACTTTCTGGCGCATACTTTCGATCACCATCTGTGCTCCTTGCAAATCGGTGTTCGGTAAAATCACCCCAAATTCTTCACCACCGTAGCGACAAACATCATCAGAAGGTCGTTTTAGTATGCTTTGCAATAAATTAGCAACGTGACAGATGCAAGCATCCCCCGCCGCATGGCCGTATGTATCATTAATGTGTTTAAAATAATCAATATCAATGATCGCCAAGCTTAATACGGTTTGCTCTCGTCGACTACGTCGACCTTCGGCCAGTAAGCGTTTATCAAAATAACGACGATTACGAATGCCGGTGAGAGAATCGATACTGTTTAGCCGTTCCATTTCCTCATTGGCCTCGGACAACTCCCGCAAGGCAATTTCCAGCTCCAGCGTACGCTCTTGCACCTTGTATTCTAATTCGTCTTGATATTGTTGCTGCATCGTCAGCAAATCTTCACGGGCTAGAAGCACAGCGCGCTCTTGCAACAACACTTGTTGATTGGATGCATATAATTGCTCACGATGCTGGCTGTAACCGATGGCCACAACATAAGCTAATAACAGCGCCTCCATTGTTGCGCCCAGTATCAACCAGTAATCAATGGGAATGGATGACGTAATAATGCCAAGATAATCGAGAACCGAGATGACCCCGCTGATAAGCACAAATGACCATGCCGCGCAGTAGTAGCGCGCAATTGTAATCCCTTTTGCCGCCAGGTAGCAAATAACAGAAAAGGTCATCACCACATTAACAAACAACAAAAAGAGGAAAACGGACACCAATACATCGTAGGGCAAGAGCAGCCCCATCAGCAGATTGATAATCGCGATGATAGCAGCACCTTTAAGGATTAAATCCAGTGTTCGGTACTGAGATTTTAAGTTCAACAGCGAACGGGTAAACATCACCACGAAAAAAACCGCCATATTGGCCCCTACTGCAACGGTATGCTGCGCAAGCCACCCTCCGGAAGACCAGCCATAGGCACGGGTTAAACCCGCCAATGAGGCAAGGGTTAAGACTAGGCTAAATACATAGGCTGAATAGAACACAAACAGGGGTCTACGGGTGGTTAAAAACAGAAAAAATGTACTTACGCCAATGGCCATAAGAAAGCCATAAAAACACCCGGTGATAAGACTATATTCTGCGCTATGGACTAAAAAGTCTGATTTTTTCCAGACCTTTAGGGGAATTTTTACCGGTCCGCTGGTGACAACTTTAAGTATCACAAGTAAATCGTCTTGGGTCGGTGGAAGGGGAAACAGAATAGTGGGATAGGGTATTACACTGTCGTCTAATGAGGTCCCCACGCCAGAGACTGCCCTGTGGACAGGTAATGGATGGTGTTCACTAAAAAAATAGGCCGTTACCTGATCTAATTGAGGATAGGCAACCTCAAGTAAGTCAAAGCCTTCAGCCGCATCCTGTTTGGGCAAACGAAAATAAATCCAGTGCTGCCCCTGCTGTAGACCTAAATTAATAGGGTTATCCAAGGTCGTCCAAGGCACTTCCTGAATGTCTTTAAGACGGGAAATGGAAAAGGAGTCCAATTGGCTGTTAACATACTTTACCTGTTCTAAGTACGAGGGCCCGTGATAAGCATGTATCGTCGTCTGTACAATATAGGCGAAAAATGCCAGTATCAATAGGCAGAGCACGGCCAACCATTTATCATAACGGCGCACAATATCCATATTGAACATAGTCCCTTTCCCCTACTCAGTCAGACTAAATAACCTGCAGGCATTAGCATAACTGTTTTGTGCGATTTGTTGAGGACCTAATTGCAATAATTCCCCAAGATAAGTGCCAATAGAGGGTAAAAACGCAGGTTCGTTATTTTTTGATTTCGGTTTACGATTTTTAGGAAAAAGATAAGGGGCGTCGGTTTCAAGAATAAGCCGATCTAAAGGCAAGACTTTTACCGCTTCACGTAGTGCATCACCACGCTTAGGATCGCACAACCAGCCAGTAACACCAATATATAGTCCACGGGCCAGATAGGCTTTCATCCCTTCCATATCACCGGTAAAACAATGACTGATACCGCCTACCCATTTATGGACAACGGAATCAATACAGGCAATTTGTAAGGAAAAGGCATCGCGCTCGTGCAGGTATACCGGCTTTTGGTGCTTAACCGCTAACGCTAACTGCTGCCTAAACACCGCCTCTTGCACATCCCGTGGCGAAAAATCACGATTAAAATCGAGACCACATTCTCCCACAGCCACGACCCCGGGAAAGGATAAATGGTATTCAAGATCGGTAAAATTTACCTCCGTCATCACTTTTGCGTTATGGGGATGGCAACCTACCGTATAGCAGAGGGTATCAGGATAACGGTCATATAATGCGGCGGCGGATTCCCACTCGTCAGGATGCGTAGTGATCAGGCATAAGCGAGTAACCCCTGCCTCTTGGGCACGATGAATAACGGTCTCAGCATCAAACCGTTTATCAAGGAGGTTAACTCCCCCATCAAACCATTTCACTTACTTGATTCGACGTACAGCCATGCGGCTGTTTTGACCGTTGCGGCCTAAATAAAACGAACCGAGCACACCACGCTCAATGGTAATACTGTCGCCAACATCTACTTTAACATTGGTCTTCGTATCGGTCTGACGCCAAATCATGCCATTATTCAACGTCACAATGGCATCACCTCGAGGCGTTTTTGTCACTTCAGATACCATGGCAGACAAGGTCTTAGGCAGACTTTCCTCTGCCAGGCGTTTAGCCTCCAAACCGAAGTCGTCATTGGCGGATAATTCCGCTGCCGGTGTTGAGGCAACAGCCACAGGCGCTGCCGGCGCAGGCGTTGCAGGTGCCTGAGGTGCAGTCGTCGGTGTTACCGTTTTGGCCCGTTCGCTAGCCGCAGCGTCCACAGACTGCTCTGCATTTGCATAAATGTTCATCGACTCGGAAAGGGCATCAAAACACATCAGGCGTTTGAGATCATTTTTTTCATTACTGCATTGCTGCAATGCATCTGCGATGGTCTCAGCTTGGGTATAGCCTGATAGCGTAATGAGCAAAGCGACCCCGGCAACAGAGAGTGTAGACTTCATGATTTTTCCTTATTCATCATCTTTATTACTGGTCGTAATAGCACTTGCTTGTGACTGAACCGTGCCTGAAATGTCGTTTTCTTCACTGTCATCATCTTCTTTTTTACCAGCGTAAAATCCGCCGACAATGACCCCAACTTCAAATAAAAACCACATGGGTATGGCGAGCAAAGTTTGTGAAATCACATCGGGAGGAGTCAGTAACATTCCTAAGATGAAAGCACACACCACCACATAGGGGCGCTTCGCACGCAAAGATTTAGCATCCGTCACGCCGGTCCAACACAATAAAATGATGGCAATAGGAATTTCAAAGGAAACACCAAAGGCAAAGAAGAGCTTCAAAACAAAATTCAAATAACTGGAGATATCCGTACTAACCGTGACACCTTCAGGCGCAACGCTGTTGAAAAACGCAAACGCGATAGGAAAAACAACGAAGTAGGCGAAGGCCATACCCGCGTAAAAAAGTAGCGTGCTGGAAAACAATAAGGGGGCGACCAAACGCTTTTCATTTTTATAAAGTCCCGGCGCGACAAACGCCCACACCTGATAAAGCACATAAGGAATGGCAATGAAAAACGATAACACCAACGTCAGTTTAAATGGCGCAAAGAAAGGCGACGCCACGTCCGTTGCTATCATAGAGGTGTTTTCTGGCATCGATTGCAGCAGGGGCTGTGCCAGTATCTGATAAAGATCCTGCGCAAAATATGCCAAACATAAAAAAACCACCAGCACGCTGGCCAGCGCTTTTAAAACCCGGCCACGCAGCTCAATTAGGTGTGATATTAAAGAATTTGCGTCAGACATTTACTTCTTTTTATAAGGTTCTTGTACCGATTTTGCCGCGTCTTTAAGCTCATCGACACTTTCTTGAAGCTCCGGTGAGATATCTTTAAGACCTTGTTCCTCAGCTTTTTTCAAGTTTTCGTGAAGTTCATGTACTCGTAATTGATGCTCTACTTCCTGCTTAAACCCTGTGGCCATATTTCGCACACTTCGAACAGTATTGATCGTAGAGCGTAATGCACCGGGAAGCCGCTCGGGACCAAGCACCAGTAGCGCAAGTACGCCAATGACCAGAATTTCCCAAAAACCAATGTCAAACATCAGGATTTTTCTTTAATGTCTGCCTTAGAGTCGGCGCTTACAGATTCAGTACTCGCCGCTTCTTTATTCTGTTTAGTTTCGACCCGCTTTTCTTCAGAAAATTCAGCGTCAGCCTCTTCTTCTGTAATGGCTTTTTTGAAACCTTTAACCGCACCGCCTAAGTCAGAACCAATGCTTTTCAGTCTTTTCGTACCGAATAATAAAACAACAATGACTAAAACGATAAGTAATTGCCAGATGCTAATACCGCCCATAAAACTCTCCTATACATCAAGACCTACAGTATGCCACTGCCTGACCGAGCTTTCACCACATTATTTTCTATTGTATTTATGAATGTCAAAATAACAAAACATTCAAATTTTCTATTTTCCTTTGACCTGTGCTGCGTATGGATTCATGCTAGAAGTATTCCATGATGAAGTTACAAACTGATTGCAAATGTCATGTATTTTATTTTTGTTGTGTATTGCCATACCCACCGACGAGCAAGTCTCGATAGAACGGGAAGCACTGCCCGTTACGATGGAAAATACGCAGGATCCTGAGCGCAAGCTCTGGTTTGATAACTGGCAGCAAAATTTAACCCAATCAATGGATTACACCGCTCGTCAGTTAGACAGTTTTTTTGCACTTGAAGGGAGCGATGCCTATCGCGATGCCCGTGCTGAAGGTCGGGTCAGTGTGGGTTGGGAGCCCCGCACCCGGGATTTAAGTGAAATGGATCTGCGTTTTCGTATTCGCGTAAAATTGCCCGCCTTGGAAAACCGGGTCGATCTTGTACTTAGTGACAACGAAGATACCGATAACCTAAACACCATAAAAGCAGCGCGAACACCGGTTGAACGAAACAACGACAACACCACCATCGCGCTGCGCTATAGGGCAAGTGATAACGCCCGCTTGTCATATCGCTTAGGAACCGGTCGGCGAGGACAAATCTATACCAAGGCCCGCTTTCAAGACACCACCTCGCTGTCAGACACCATGTCGCTGTTTTACGATACCGAAGTGTATTATTACAACCGTGACAGATTAGGGGCCGAACTGGGTGCCACCTTTCAATATTTAAGTCAGGCTGAGCATGTCTTTCGTTTTAATAATCGCTATTACTACCGTGATGATAAAGATGAATGGCTATGGCGTCATGAATTACAATACTTACAGCCTCTTACCCCTACTTCGGCAGCAATTTATACCTTGTTTACTGAAGGCACACAGGAGCCAACCCGTGCCCTTAACGAGGTATACACCAGCTTTCGTTATCGCACGAATCCAACACGTAACTGGCTATTTTATGAAGTGGAGCCCTTTGTGCTTTGGTTGCGTGATGAAGATTTTAAACCCTCATGGGGCATTGCGTTACGAATAGAAGCTTATTATGGCAAGGGATCATAAAAAAACCTCCAACCAGGGGTTACCCAAGATTGGAGGTCTTTTTTAACAGGTTGATTAGTGCGACCTGTTTAAGGTCTTAGCGCCCGCTCGCCCCGTGCCAGCCCACATACGCCAGTGCGTGAGGATTCAATGATCTCTGCACACTCAGCCATGGAAGCGGCGAAAGCATCCAGCTTATCTGACGTACCTGTGATTTCGATGGTATAATTACTGCCGTTTACATCAAGAATACGTCCGCGGAAAATATCACTATTACGTTTCACTTCAGCACGAATATCATCGGTGCGAGTTGCCACTTTGATCAGCATCAATTCACGCTCAATATGAGCACCTTCGGTGAGATCCACCACTTTTAACACATCAATAAGCTTATTGACCTGCTTGGTAATTTGCTCAATTACCCGATCGTCGCCATGGGTGGTAATGGTCAAACGAGAAAGACTAGGATCATCGGTAGGCGCAACGCATAAAGAGTCTACGTTGTAACCTCGTTGGGAAAAGACACCTACAATACGTGACAAAGCACCCGGGGCGTTTTCCATTAAAACTGAAATAATTCTCTTCATTATGTACGCTCCGTTTTACTCAAACGCATATCATCCATTGCACCAAATTTCACCTGCATAGGGTAAACGTGTTCGTTCTGATCTACGGCAATGTCCATAAATACTAAGCGATCGGTATAGCTGAAGCATTTTTCCATCGCGGCATCGAGTTCATCGAGGCGTTCGACTTTAATACCGACATGACCGTAGGCTTCTGCCAACTTAACGAAGTCGGGCATAGAATCCATATAGGAATGGGAATGACGGCCTTTATAAATCATGTCCTGCCATTGGCGAACCATGCCCAATGCCCGGTTATTTAGGGAAATAATTTTAATCGGCAAATTATATTGCAAGCAGGTAGACAGCTCTTGAATATTCATCTGAATACTGCCGTCACCGGTTACCACCACAGAGGTGGCTCCAGGGTGTGCTACCTGCACGCCCATGGCTGCCGGCAAACCAAACCCCATGGTGCCAAGACCACCGGAGTTGATCCACTGACGAGGCTTTTTATACGGATAATATAAAGCAGCAAACATCTGATGCTGGCCTACGTCAGAACTAATATACGCATCACCGTTGGTGTGTTTATACAAAGCCTCTATTACTTTTTGCGGCTTGATTACCGTATCGCCCTGCTCATACTTCAAGCATTCTCGTTTCCGCCACTGGGTAATCTGTTGCCACCAGTCGCTTAGCTTTTCTTTCTGGCCAGATAAATCTTGCCCTTCAAGTTGACCAAACAGCTGATCAAGCACTTTATCCACACTGCCGACAATGGGGATATGGGCATTAATGGTTTTGGAAATAGAAGCCGGATCAATGTCCACATGAATAATTTCAGCATGGGGACAGAACTTTGCCACGTTGTTAGTCACACGATCATCAAAGCGGGCACCCAAGGCAATAATGCAGTCGGCATTATGCATGGTTTTGTTCGCTTCGAGTGTACCGTGCATTCCTAACATACCCACAAACTGCTCATGGGTACCAGGGAAAGCCCCTAAGCCCATTAGCGTGCAAGTAACCGGCGTATTGAGTTTCTCCGCCAATTCGATGACTTTTGCCGACGCTTCACAGGCGACGGCGCCACCGCCCACATACATGACCGGACGCTCGGCCTTCATGATAGAAGCCACCGCTTTTTTGATTTGCTTCATATGCCCTTTTTCAGTGGGGTTATATGAACGCATGACCACAGATTCAGGGAATACGTATGGATGGGATTCCTGAACATTCACGATATCTTTTGGCAAATCAACCACAACCGGACCTGGACGGCCTGAGTTAGCAATGTAAAAAGCTTTAGCAATGGCTTCAGGAATATCGACGGCTCGCTTAACCAAGAAACTGTGTTTAACGATAGGACGAGAACAGCCCACCATATCCGTTTCTTGGAATGCATCTTCGCCAATTAAAGAAGACGCCACCTGGCCGGATAATACCACCATAGGGATGGAATCCATGTAGGCGGTAGCAATACCGGTAATGGTATTGGTTGCGCCCGGGCCAGAGGTGACAAGGACTGTGCCTGTTTTGCCAGTTGAACGTGCATACCCATCCGCCATATGAGCGGCTGCCTGTTCATGACGCACGAGCACATGCTTGACATCGTCCTGCGCAAATAGCGCATCGTAAATGTCTAAAACGGCCCCACCGGGGTAACCGAACACATGTGTGACTCCCACATCTTTTAGCGCTTCAACCACCATGGCAGCGCCTGACATCATTTTCACAGTCAAATCTCCTGTAAGTTGGACTTGTGTCTTGTAACCTTGTTTAGATATTTTGCGGAACATACCGTAGCGCGGACTATAACGAAGGCATTAGAAATTTTAAACAACAAAAAGCATAAAAGTGAGATATATATCCCTATATAGAGAATAATTAGGATGAATATTTCGACTTAAGAGAAAATAACAGTACGATTAGGACAAGGGTTCACAGTTTTTTTACATCTTACGCTGCCATTTGCCCATTTTGTTTCTTTACTTGGACCGGTTTGATCGGCCCAGTTAAAACAAGGCATTTGCTAGACCATTATTGACAATATGCGTAATCTCAACAACTTGGCTAATACGACTGGCGTACTCTTTTTTGCTTTTGACAAAGGGCTTATTACCATCAACATCTTTGCAATATAACGCCCAATTGAGGCTGGCTGCGCAGCGTTTTCACCCCCCAGCCAACAACAAAAACACACTATCACTTTTTGCTGTTTTTTTCGCTTTTTTTCATAAAAAAAGCCACGATTATACGAGCGGACAAGGCGATTGATAGTATTAGCGGGATTTGGGCACCCAAGCCCAGCACATTTCACATATCACTGGCGCTATCTGGTTGACATCGGTAACGGTCACCGGCACCAACACCTCCCCTTTCTCCGCACTCTGCATAAGGGCGATCTGTTCTTCGGTTAAATGGGCTTTAGCAGTCATATCACCTTGGGCGCGTTTCACGTATTGCAAATTCATGTATTTAATTAACGGTAGCTTGTCGCCGGGTAAATTCACCCCCACCACAAACCCCGATGCCGACTCTGCCAATAAAGCCATGGTTGCGGCATGTACACTTCCAATATGGTTTTGCACCCGCTTACGGTTTTTTACCCGAAAGACCACTGAGCTAAGATCTGATGACAGAATATCCAATTTAGCCGTGCCCGCCAGCTTCACCTTATAGCGAAACATATGGGTAAGCAGCATACGGCTAATAAACCCCGGATAACGATTTGCCTTTTGTGCAAACTGCCTTAATGGATTAGGTTTTGAATTTATCATCGAGTATACCCCTTAACTGGTTAGACCAGACAAACTACCTTGAGAATTGATAAATTGCAACGACGGATAAGGGAATAGCACATTGTTGTTATTGTGGTAAGTGGATATCAAACCTAATTTGCTGGAGATAAGGCTTCTGGGGCCCATAAAAAGGGCTTAAAAAATGGGTATGATTAACGGCATTTGGTAATTCATGAGGCTCCATACATGACCCCATATAAGGCCCAAATTGCTGACCACAAACGGGGAGAAAAACCAAGAAAATAATGCACTGTGAAGCGTGATAACGCCTAAGCATGATGAACAAAGAGAAAAGTGTGATGTAATGAAAAATTGGAGCGGGAAACGAGATTCGAACTCGCGACCCCAACCTTGGCAAGGTTGTGCTCTACCAACTGAGCTATTCCCGCATTATCTTTTGCGCTGGCTATCCGAACCCTGAAGGTGGAAAGAAAGATTAGCCTTGCATGGTTAAAAGTAGCGAATTGGAGCGGGAAACGAGATTCGAACTCGCGACCCCAACCTTGGCAAGGTTGTGCTCTACCAACTGAGCTATTCCC
>NZ_JBAHZB010000004.1:0-141184 GCF_036697315.1 Alteromonas sp. 14N.309.X.WAT.G.H12 | reverse complement strand
CTGACTGCCCGCCACCTACCTTAATGGAATCAATATCGCTTTTGTGCATGATTTCAAAGACCTTAAGCTCATCGCCAATTCCTATGGGCAAGCCCTAGCATTCAGCTAGGGCTTGGTTGAAAGCTATACTGATTTTTTGCGGAATAAACGACGATGGAAAATAAATGGCAGCAACACCATTAAGCCCCAGTACCCCACAGCACCGCCCGACGATTCACTTTCTTCTTCTACTGATGTGACTGTATAGCTTGTGTCGCTTCGGGGATAAGCTGTGACATCATCTGTTGCTACCCACGAAATCTCCATTTCATATTCATCTTCATCGATATCCAGGTCGGGAATGGTATACGTCCAGGTGCCAGAATCCGCTTGATCAGCCACCGTAGCAGTTACCTCGACTGGTTCTATGTCATAGTCTGGCCATGACACCGTTCCGGTGATGCTTACCTCGCCCGTCACGCCATCAACTCGGATAATCTCATAGCTAAACGTCTCACCCTCGTAAAAATACGTCTGCATATTTTGAACCACAAAATAACCCGTTTCGCCCTCATCCATGTCATTTATCCATACTGTGGCAGATTGAGTGTCATAGCTCACATCGGCATCGCTGGATAAGGAAATGGTATAGTCCTGACTACTTTCATCCGCCCAATCGGTCCAGGCTTCCGTGGTAAAACTCTTGCTGGTTTCTCCCGCTTTGAAGTACAAAATTTCATTTACCGTTAAATAATCAATCTCTTGATCCGCGGTCCCATCTTCACTTGTGGTATAAATTATCACTTCTTCACTGGTATCGCCGGTGCGTGTCACCGTGACCGTACCTTCCTCGCCTTCGTCGATTGACGACGGCGCCGAAATGCTAAAGGTGCCAGCATCACCACTATTGCTCACATTTTCTAAATACACCGTTGCTTCACTGGTATCTCCCAGCTCTAATGTGTATGGAAAACGAAGTACCAAATTAAAGGTTTCTTCCTCTTCATCCAGTAAGTCATTGACGATATCAAAGGTAACGGTGGCCGTGGCACTATCCGCTTCGAACGTAGCCGTTTTATATATGTCGACAAAATCTTGCCCGTACTCCGCCGTGTCATTTTCCGCGAACACTTTCACTGAGGCTTCGCTGGTCAAATCTCCGGTTCGGGTCAGGCTTACTGTGAGAGTTTCATCTTCATAAACCGCATAGCTACTGGCGTCCAAAGAAACCGTTCCCACCACATCCACGCCTTCTCGACGTTGAGCATTGGTGGAGGCTTTCGCATCAATCGCCCGGGCGTTATCGGCCTCATCTTCATCCCCGCAATAAACACCATCAATGGCGATATCAGGATTTGAATAAATGTTATTTATCGTACCGTCACTTACAGAACGCATCACTGTATAGCTGTCCCCACATTCCCATGCATGTGCGTAACTGGTTTCATAATTAGGAATAGCATCATATTCATGATTGGCACCTAAATTATGGCCTAATTCATGTACCGTAACTGAGAGGGATTCATCCGTAAGTTGAGACAAAATGATGGAATATTCATTATCTTGCCCCGCTGCCCCCAATGTGGTACCTTCTCGCCAATCGGTAACATACATCACATTATCGGCTTTCCACTTTTCCACATAGGCTTCATATTCTTCGTAACCATCATCACTAAGCATTACTTCTGAAGATACAGAAGAAGCCCCCTTTTGCAGTAATTCCCCATCATCATCGTAAACCGCGCTGTAAGTAATATAATCAGCAACATTCGTGGTTTGAATAATGTCTTTCAATGTTACCGTTGCATCAACATCACTATCTTCAAATGCTTGATTAATGGTGTCGGGGATCGCCAACAGATGCTGATACCCTTCATACTCACCATATCTCTTCATAAATGAGTTTTGATAAAAAATAACCAAATCGAAATTCGGTGTTTCACTGTCCGTATCTTTACCCTGCGTCCTTATGATGTCGTCATAAGGTATGCCGTAATCCAAGGTTAAAATGTCATCGTGAGCATAGGTGGTACCGCTGAGCATTGCCATTAATGCTATCGCTGTTTGAGTGTGCTTTAACTGCATTTCTACTTCCCCTTTTTTACTTTCCACTCGGCCTATCCGAGCAAGTCACACATTCACTGTGAACACTTTTTAATCAGCACAAAAAACACTCTGCACTAAAAAAAACAGCACTTTATTGCTAGTTATATTATTTGACAGAAAAAAGTACTACCTGTGATAGCGTAAAGTTTTCGTATACAGTTAAAGCGAGGATTTTTAAAAACAGAAGATAGTAGATGTGCGGTTCCTATTCTTCCGCAACATTAAACGTATTATTAAAGACATTCACCAGTTAAGGTTTTACCCGCCTTAAACGCGTTATTACACCCGTGGTGAGGGTGATCCCCAGTAGAATTAAAACGCCACCAACAAGGGTTTGTAGTGATAGGGTTTCATTTAAGAATAACAGCCCCCAAAGAATACCGAATAAGGGCACAAGATACGCTACGGTTATGGCTTTGGCCGGGCCTACGCTGGCAATAAGGTTAAAATACAAAATGTAGGCAATACCCGTACCTAACACCGCTAGCGCCACCGCATTTGTCCAGGCCAATGCAGAGGGCATCACTGTAGGCAAGGTAGCCAAAGAGAAGGGCACCAACGCAATGGCAGCGTAAAATTGACTACCAAACGCCACCACTATAGGTTTTATTCCCACCAGCCAGCGTTTCATGGCACAAGCAGCAATGCCATAGCAAAAGGTTGCCGCGCAGGCGCTTAAAATAGGAAGAAAGCTAACATGGCCTTCACCCACCTTATGGGCACTCAATAACGCCACCCCAACAAAACCTACGAATAAGCCAGACACAGCCGAACGGGATAATTTATCGCCTAACCATAACAGTGCCACAATGGCGCCAAACATGGGCGCGGTAGCGTTTAAAATAGCATTTATGCCGGCTTCAAGATGCAAACTACTGTAGTTAAACAACACAAAAGGTACGGCAGTATTGATTACGCCTATAAAGGCAATTTGCCACCAGTATTGGCCTAAAGCGCGCCATCCGCCTACGGCCATGGCAAAGGGCAGCATCACCAATGTCGCCAGAATGGTTCTTAACTCTACCAGTGCAAACACGCCAAATTCCGGTGCTGCGACTCGCATAAAAAGAAACGATCCGCCCCATATGGCGCCTAACACAAGTAACGACAACATATTCTTAGCTGACATCGACTTACATCACTCCTTCTAATTTAAGTAGCGCTGCTTTACGCACAAGCCCACCGGCGTATCCGGTTAAGGTACCATTTGCACCAATTACGCGATGGCAAGGCACCACAATAGACAAGGGGTTTTTGCCGTTCGCCAATCCCACCGCCCTAACGGCTTTAGGGTTATCGATACACTGGGCAATATCTCCATAGGTGCGGGTTTCGCCAAAAGGGATATGGGTTAACGCTTCCCATACTGAATGTTGAAATGCCGTCCCCGCTGCATCTAGCGGCAGGGTAAATTCGTGTCGATTACCGCTAAAATACTCACGCAACTGTTGGCAGGTTAAGTCGGTCACCGGCGAAGGGGACGCCGGTGCGGATTTTTCTTCAACAAACCGAATTGCCGTAACCCCACGGGCACTGGCACAAATCTGTATTAGGCCACAAGGGCTTGGCATATACGCATTATACATGTGTTTATCTCTTGTCTTTTTGTTGATTAGCCATGTGCCACATTTGCAGGGTTAAATAACTTCGCCAGGGAGCCGCAGCGTGGGGATTAACACCATGTTGTTGCGCCATCTTTTTAATGATTAAATCGCCCCCAAGGTAACGGTCTGGGTGACTTTCGCCGCGCATTAGCAGGTAGTCCAGCGTCCATGGGCCAATGCCTTTTAACGCGAGGATATCGGCTTCCTGATGGGACAAGGGTGTAGTGGCGTCTTGCCGTTGCACAAAATAATGGGCCAGATTACGTAAAGCGTGTTTGCGGCTTTCTGGCATCTTTAAAAACACAAGCGCACTGTTCGCCACCGCCCCAGGTTCGGGGAAGGCTATCCCGTGCTCTGTGTGCTTGCCAAGGGCATCGGTGAGTTTGGTTACGAGTGCAATGGCCGCTTTCACCGACACCTGCTGCCCCAATACTGCCCGACAACCCGCTTCAAAGGCACTCCACACACCGGGTAATCTTAATCCGGAACACACATCCTTAGCCGGTATTCCGGCCGCTATCAACGCCTGGTTGATAAGGGTGGGATCGGCATGTAAATCAAGCACTCGGCTAAGATTATCCATGATCCACTTAGCCCCTGTTAACCCGTTAATATACACGGTGACAGAAAATCCCCCCGCTGACGGCATGTGTTTTGCCGTGACCTTTCCTTGCCAGTGTCCATGGCAAAACACGCGCTGGTAGGAATCATCAGACACTTGTTCCGTACCCGGCAATGCCCTGGCGGCAAGAAAATCTCTCACAAAAGGCCAGTGATATGGCGGCCGGTAGGCTAAAAACACCGTAAAAGATGGCGTTAGTGCGCCTTCAGCTTGTTTTTTACCCCGCACCTGACTCGGTGTAAGCCCCCAATACTTTTTCATGGCGACCTGTAACCGACGTGCCGAACCAAAACCCGCAGATATTGCTACCTGTTCCACCGGCAGTATCGTCCCCTGTAACAGCTGCTTGGCAAACATCAATTGATGGTATTGCTGCCACAAACGGGGAGAGATACCAAATTTTTCGGTGATCAATTTGTGTAAATACCGTGGCGATATGCCTAATCGTTCCGCCACCGCCGAGATGGGTTGCACGGGTAGTTCACTTAGCAACGCAGTAGCCCGTTGCACGGTAGTATTTACCCCTTTCCAAGCGCTGGAATGAGGCGCACTGTCGGGCCTACACCGTAAACAAGGCCGAAAACCGGCATGCATGGCTTGGGCGGCAAGATGATAATAGCGCACGTTTTTTTCTGCCGGTAACCGGGCAGGACAAACCGGACGGCAAAAAATGCCTGTGCTTTTTACTGCGACAAAAAAGGTGCCATCAAAACGCCGATCTCGCGACAATCGTGCCTGTTGATATTGGGCGATAAGGTCATTATCAAGAATGTCACCTGTCATAAGAGAGCCTGCGCCGATAATGGAAAAATTCGTAGTGTGTTTGAATGGGTAGTGTAAAGCATTTTTACCACGAACAGGCGACGAAAACGGCACTGACAAAAAAGCACGGCGTATGTTTAAGTTAGCGCCCTTTTTCTCAATTATTCCGTAAAAATAACAAAAACACCTTCCCCTATGAGCCGAAAGTCAGAGCAAGGTTGATTATGCCGTGTCTCAACAGCATAATACTTCGCAAATTACTGTCTTTCCACGGAGGGGAAGGCGTCTATCATTCGCGGAGTTATTCTTGTCTAATAAGCTGACCACGTCTATTTTCAGCCTTTTCTTCCCGGTGCTGTTAATGCTTTTATTTTCAGGCCCCGCGCTGTCAGCCGAAGAGTGGCTGGATGATTATGCCGACTACGTCAAGCGGCAAGCCATAAAATACAATGTGCCCGGTTATGCCTTTGTTTATTATCAGCAGGGCGAAACCCCAAAAGTGTACGTATTTGGGCGCACCCATAGAGGCGGTCAACTCATCGATGCCGATACGGTATTCCGCCTAGCCTCGGTATCCAAATCTTTCACCTCTCTTTTAATGGCAAAGCTGGTGCATCAAGGCAAGCTAAGCTGGGACACCCCAATCAGTGAACTGCTCCCCGATATCCCGTTTCAGGGTAAAGGGATGGACAAACTGCAATTAAAACACATTGTCAGCCAATCCAGCGGCTTTATGCCCAATGCCTATGACAACCTCATTGAAGCCGATTACACCTTAGAACAGGTACTTAAACAGCTGGCTCTGCTCGATCCTCTCTGTGCGCCCGGTGACTGCTACACCTATCAAAACGCCATGTTTGGTGCCATTGCCTATTACTTGGGTATGCACAATACCTCTTATCACCGGCAAATGAGTGAGCAGGTATTTGTGCCCTTAGGCATGAAAACCGCCAGCGTGGGAAAAAGCGCCTTGCTGTCGTCTGCTAAATGGGCACACCCGCACATTGCCATAGCCCGCAACAAATGGCGGGAAGGCCGGGTGGAAAGCAATTACTACCGCTTTGCCCCAGCCGCCGGCGTCAATGCCAGCATTCGTGATATGACCATTTATTTACAAGCCTTGTTAGGGGAATTTCCCACCGTGGTGCCACCTGAGATCATCGAAGAAATTACCACCCCTATGGTAAGAACCACCCGGGAAATACACCGGCGGGGCTGGCGGGAATACCTAAAAGATGCCCACTATGGCAAAGGCTGGCGAATTTATAACTTTGATGGCAAACGGTTGAATTATCATAGCGGATGGGTAAAAGGTTACCGGGCGGATGTGGCGTTCTCCCCCGACTATAAAGCCGGTTATGTGATGCTAATGAATGCCGAATCCAACATGATCAATACCACCACCGCCCAATTTTGGGCCCGTTATTTCAAACAGGCCGATGAGAAACGACAAGCCAATAGCACTAACTAGTCCGGCAACGTCCCTGTTTTGCCGGACACGTTTTCATCATGACTGGGTTTTCATGTACGTATAACCACTTAAGCAATTTTCGTAAAAATCAGTCCAGCGTACCGCTTCTCTGGGGTTTAAATTACCGGCTCGAATTTGCTTATCAATTAATCGTTTCACATCCGAGGCCATAGCACGGGGGTTGTATTGCATGATCTCAAGCACATCTTGTACCGATGATCCTTTCACCACTTCTTCAATGTAAAAGTCCTGGGGATCATCGTCATAACTAAAGATATGCACTTCGTTTAAACGACCAAACAAGTTGTGCATGTCACCCATCACATCCTGATACGCACCGGTTAAAAATAATCCCACGTAATAGGGCTCATCTTTGTTCAGTTTGTGCATAGGCAGAATATCGGTAATTTCGCGCCCCGCAGTAAATTGGTTAATTTTACCGTCGCTGTCGCAGGTGATATCCACCAATGAACAATTCACATTGGGTTTTTCATTCATGCGGGTTACTGGCACCACGGGAAGTAACTGATCAATGGCCCAGGTATCCGCCGCCGATTGAAACACAGAGAAATTCGCCAAATACTGAGACGACAAACTGTAATCCAGTGCCTGAATTTCCTCAGGAATATAATCCGCCGAGGCGTAATAAGCCTGTAACCGCTTCATAATGCGCCAATACAGGGTTTCGATTTTGCCTAACTCGTCTAACGACAATACCCGCAGTTTAAAGGCATCCATGGCCTGTTCTTTCCACTGCGAAGCGTCGTTGAACACTTCCTGCATATTGGTTTGGGTATCGAAGGTATCGGCCAGTTCACGAATGTTCTTCACAAACACATGTTCACCCTCTTGGGGAGAGACATCCACTTCGGCCATGTCAGAGCGAATTTCACCCACAATTTCAGTCAGCACACAGCTGTGGTGGGCGGTTATGGCCCGGCCACTTTCACTCACTAAATTAGGGTGAGGCACGCCTTCTAAGTCGCACACTTCTTTCATGCCATACACCACGTCGGACACGTATTCCTGCATGTTGTAATTGCGCGATGACTCATTGGTAGAGGCGCTGCCATCGTAATCAATACCTAGGCCGCCACCCACATCCACATAATCCAACTGAAAACCCAGTTTATGCAATTCTGCGTATATCCGAGCACCTTCAGTCATGGCTTCTTTTACCGACCGAATATCCGTTAGCTGACTACCAATATGAAAATGCAACAATTTCAGGCACGACTCCATGCCTTCTTCGCGAAGAAAGCGAGCGGCTTTGAGTATTTCGGCCACGGTGAGGCCAAACTTGGCCCGTTCGCCCCCAGAACTTTCCCATTTTCCCCGCCCTTTTACCGTCATCTTAAAGCGCAGACCAATTATAGGGTCGATACCCAACTCTTTGGCGGTTTTTACCAGCAAGAGCAATTCCGAGTACTTTTCAATAACCACCACAATGCACCGGCCTAACTTGCGACCAAGCAATGCCAGTTTCATAAACTCAGCGTCTTTATAACCGTTTAATACCGTTAATGATGCTTCATTGGTATTTAATGCCAATACGGTGATCAACTCGGCTTTTGAACCGGCTTCAAGACCATAGTTAAAGGGTTCACCGGCATCGACAATCTCTTCAACCACTTCCCGCATCTGGTTCACTTTTACCGGATATACGCCCTGGTATTCACCCTTGTAACCCGCTTCGGCAATAGTATTTCTGAAAATGGTATTGAGGTTTGCCACCTGTGAGCGCAGCACATCATGAAACCGAACCACAACCGGAAACTGCACACCCTCTTGCTGTATTTCATCAATAACCGCTTTTAGATCGATGCGAATACTGGGATCTGACGGTACCGGCGTAACATGTATATTGCCGTTTTCACCAATGGTAAAATAGCCGCCGCCCCAACGAGATACGCCGTACAATTTTTCCGCTTCTTCAATGCTCCACTGTGCCAATGTCTTCACCTTAAAAAATTAAACGCCTTGTCAGTCATACTGAACAAGGCGAGTTGTGGATTATCCTGTAACTTGCCCGCATTATAATCAGACTACGCGCAAGCGCTATTAAAATTCGTCAAAATGACGGGTATTTTTATGGTATTTGCCGGTTTGTGGTGTATTCCCGCCTCAAGGCATTTGCAGTACCTATCATCATCCATTACGCTGCATGAAAACAATCAAAATATATAGGGAAACATGTTTAAACCATTCTTAGTAAGTAGTTTGCTTCTAACTGCTTGTCAGGTTTTTGCTGCCACATCCATTTCACCATTGGGTGAGCAACTAAACCTCGATAATTTCAGAAAAGACGTACAGATCCTGGCCAGCGACGACTTTGAAGGTCGAGCGCCCTTAACCGAAGGCGAACAAAAAGCGGTGGATTATATCGTCGCACAGTTTAAATCCATTGGTTTACAACCCGCTTTTGGTGACAGTTACATTCAAAAAGTGCCATTAGCAAAAATTACTGCCGATCAAAATATGTCACTGACCATTGGCGATACCGTATTTAAAAACGGCTCGGACTTTACCGCCCGTACCGAGCGGATCAGCGATACCATTACCGTAAATGATGATGTGGTCTTTGCCGGCTATGGCATTGTTGCACCGGAATATAACTGGAACGATTACGCCAACATTGACGTAAAAGGTAAAACCGTCATTGTACTGGTAAACGATCCGGGCTTTGCATCGAAAAATGACGACTTGTTTACCGGTAATGCCATGACCTATTACGGGCGCTGGACATACAAATATGAAGAGGCTGCCCGTCAGGGTGCCAAGGCACTGTTTATTGTCCATGAAACTCTACCGGCCGGCTATGGTTGGGGCGTGGTACAAAACTCTGGTACCAACACAAAATATGCCTTGGTAGACGACAACGATAATCAATCCAAAGTGGGTGTGATGGGCTGGTTACAGCTTCGCGCCGCAGAAAAAATCTTCGCCGCTGCTGGTTTGGATTACCGCGAACTAAAAGCTAAAGCCGCGAAACCGGGATTTAACGCCATCGACTTACACACCAAGGCAAAACTTACCCTGCATAATCATATTGAACATGATGAATCTCAAAACGTCGCGGCGCTTTTGCCGGGCACCTCGGCTCCTGACGAATGGATTGGTATTCATGCCCACTGGGATCACTTGGGAAAAACCATGGAAAATGGTAAAGAAGTGGTATTAAACGGCGCAGTGGATAACGCTTCTGGCGTAGCTGGCGTACTGGAATTAGCCCGAGTGCTGAAAGAACAAAGCAAACAAAAGCCACTTAAACGTACACTCATGTTTAGTGCCTTTACCGCAGAAGAAACCGGTTTGCTGGGTGCCGAGCACTTTGCCAAGAACCCTCCGATCCCTCAATCGCAAATCGTAGCCTTTTTGAATATTGATGGCATGAACGTGAACGCCAGCACCGACTATATTTTGCAATATGGCAGCGGCTTATCGGAACTGGAAGATTATGTTGCCGAAACGGCCGCCTCACAAGGGCGATACGTGAAGCCCGATCCTCGGCCACAAAATGGACTGTTTTTCCGCTCTGACCATTTTGCCGCTGCCCGACAAGGGATCCCGTCTTACTTGTTCATGAGCTTAGGTGATACCGACCCCAGCTTCATTGCCAGTCGCTATCACAAGCCCGCCGACGACTACTTGCCCGAATGGGATTTAAGCGGCGTAAGACAAGACTTGGATCTTATCGGTCAGATTATGGTGAAGCTAGCGAATAATGGTGATTGGCCGGCCTGGACCGCCGAGTCAGATTTTAAAGCTGCCAGAAAAGCGTCGGGCAGATAACCTGTAAGTTAAAAAAGAGAATAAAAAAAGGGTGCAGCGAATTGCTTGCACCCTTTTTTATTGGTCTTGGCCGTATCGTTATTTAATCGTCTCCAAACTCACGGACAATGCTGTTGATGGTATCTTTTGCATCACCCAGTACCATGCGGGTGTTGTCTTTAAAGAACAGTGGATTATCAACACCAGCAAAGCCTGCATTTGCTGAACGCTTCAACACAAACACGGTTTTCGCACGATAAGCTTCAATCACCGGCATACCGTAAATAGGGCTGCCTTTCATTTCTTTCGCCGCGGGGTTAACCACGTCGTTGGCACCGATGATGATCACCACATCGTAGTTTTCCATACGTGGGTTTACATCGTCCATTTCATACAGTTGATCATAAGGTACATCGGCTTCCGCTAATAGTACGTTCATGTGTCCGGGCATACGACCTGCCACCGGGTGAATAGCGTATTCCACCGTACAACCGTTTTCTTCCAACAAGGTTTGCATTTCACGCACCGCATGCTGCGCTTGTGCCACCGCCATACCGTAACCGGGCACCACCAAAACCGCTTGCGCCGCTTCCAACACGTAAAAGGCATCTTGGGCGGACATGATTTTGATTTCACCTTCGATTTTTTCACCGGCTTCTACCGGTTTAGCAAAGCCTGAAAGCAGGACATTCATTAGCGAACGGTTCATGGCTTTACACATAATGTTGGTAAGGATAAGCCCTGATGCGCCTACCAGTAAGCCGGTGACAATGAGTATGGTGTTGCCCACCGCCAGCCCCGCCGCCGTAGCCGCCACACCGGAATAACTGTTTAATAGCGCGATCACCACCGGCATGTCTGCACCGCCAATAGAAATGGTGGCCAAAACACCAAACGAAAGAGCAAGAACAATGGTAAGGGTTAACCACAAAGCGCTTGCCGGATCATTCACAAACAGGTAACCCACTACGAAAAACGCCACAAGGTGAGCAATACTGAGCTCCCGGAGGCCCGTGAAGATCACCGCTTTGGCTCCCATGCGCCCGGACAGTTTTCCCCATGCAACCACAGAGCCCGAAAAGGTAATGCCACCGATGACAATGGTGAGGATCACCGTGATGAGCATAAAGTGAGTCAGCAGATGAAATGACGCTGCCGTTTGCTGGCTGATGGCCGCCCAACCGAGTAACAGTGACGCGGCGCCACCAAAACCATTAAACAAGGATACCATTTCGGGCATCTGGGTCATCTCTACAGACTTCGCTTTCCAAGCACCGTAGGCACCGCCGATAACAAAACCCAGTACAATCCACTGATAAGAAATAATTTGGTGATCTAACAACGTCACCACCACCGCGATGAACATACCTACGGCGGAAACAAGGTTTCCTTTACGCGCGGTAGCTGGATGACTGAGTAATTTTAAACCCAGAATAAATAGCCCGGCCGCAAGGACATAAGCCAAATTAATGATAAGTGCTACAGATTCCATAATATTGGCCCCTTACTTCCGGTCTTTTTTCTTGAACATGCCAAGCATACGGTCGGTAACCATATAACCACCCACCACGTTAATGCTGGCCAGCGCTACTGCCGCTGTGCCCAAAATGGTAGTTAGCACATCATGATCCGTGCCCGATGCGGCCAATGCCCCAACCAGGGTGATCCCGGAAATGGCATTAGAGCCAGACATCAGTGGTGTGTGTAAAGTTGATGGCACTTTACGAATGAGTTCGAAGCCCAAAAACGCCGCCAGTAGAACGATAAAAATTAAGTAGATATTTTCCATGGTCAGACTCCCTGATAGGCTTGTTTAAGCATGCTATTGGTAATTTCACCATCGTGGGTGATGACGCTGCCTGCTAAAATTTCATCTTCCATATTCAGCGTAAACTGAGCGGATTCGTCGTCATAAAATTCATCAAGCAAGTTATAAAGGTTGTTGGCGTACATGTCGGTGGCGTCTTTGGCCACAAACTGACTCCAATTACCATGACCAATAACGGTGACACCATTTACCGTGGCAACTTCGCCGGGTACTGAGCCTTCCACGTTACCGCCCGATGTGGCGGCCATATCCACCACCACGCTTCCCGGTCGCATCAACGCCAAGGTTTCTTTGCTGATAAGCTGTGGTGGGCGACGACCAAACAACTGGGCAGTGGTGATCACAATGTCAGAATCAGCAATAGCATCGCGCTGGGCATCTTGTTGCTTTTGCTTCTGCTCATCGGTGAGTTCTTTCGCGTACCCGTCTTTGGTTTGACCGGTTTCGCCAATATCAATTTTGAGAAATTTACCGCCTAAGGATTCCACCTGCTCGGCGACCACCTCACGGGTATCATAGGCGGTAACATTCGCTCCTAAGCGTTTGGCCGTAGCAATGGCCTGCAAACCGGCAACACCTGCGCCAATAATAAAGATCTTAGCGGGTTTAATGGTGCCCGAGGGCGTCATCATCATCGGCAAGATGGTGGGCAAGTGATTTGCCGCCTGCATCACCATCACGTAGCCAGCAAGGCTCGCTTGGGAGCTCAAGGCATCCATTTTTTGCGCTCTGGATGAACGGGGGATCATTTCCACCGACAGCGTAGTGAGTTTACGCTTTGCCATAGCCTCAACGGTTTGTTTCTGGAAAAAGGGATCAATATGACCAATTACCAGCGCCTGTTCTTTCAGTAAGGTATAAACGGACTCGTCGGGACGATTAACACAAAGTAAAATGTCTGCGTCTTGTAGATCAGCGTCACAGTTTTGTTGAACCGTGGCACCCGCATCAATAAAGTCCTGATCCGGATAGCCTGATAAAACACCTGCACCTTGCTGCACAACCACAGTCATACCGCGCTTTACCATACGTTTTACACTGGACACAGACACAGCACATCGCTTCTCAATCTGTCCCTGTTTTTCAAGTCCTTCGTTCAATATCAGTATTTTCAAAGTGTTTTCCTCAGGAAGGGTAGGTTCTGAGAGTCATCATCCGGCCATATTTGTACCGAATTTGTTAATTTATATTTATTATTGTTAATTCAACCTAATATTAATTGCCACCGATGGCAATTTTGCTTTTCATAACAAAATGGAATAACTAATTGAACGAAGTGCTTATAAAACAATCAATCACGGGGAATGATGTTGGGGATCCCTCATCCATCCAAACCTAGTTAACAAAATGAAAA
The DNA here is from genome assembly GCF_036697315.1 of Alteromonas sp. 14N.309.X.WAT.G.H12. NCBI lineage: Bacteria > Pseudomonadati > Pseudomonadota > Gammaproteobacteria > Alteromonadales > Alteromonadaceae > Alteromonas > Alteromonas sp. 14N.309.X.WAT.G.H12. The sequence goes on along the minus strand of NZ_JBAHZB010000004.1, from coordinate 127,687 downwards.
ATATAGATTTTTATGGCGCTAATAAGGAAGTAAAGGATAGCTTCAAGGGCGAGTGAAAAATGAGGAACACGGTGACACGACAAAACAACAAACCCTCAACTTTTTCATCGTAAAGAACCTCTGAGTGAGACAAAGGAAATAGGAAAATGGCGAGTTTGATTAAAAAACAACCTAAAGTAAACCTATAACGGGCCAGACTAGCAAACCAGAACCCAGAGTCGAATACGACATTGGTCTCACGCTAATCGCCTCAAGAACACCAAGCTTGATCATCATAACAATCGTCGCCCCTTGGCTTTTTTCATTAGCTGCGATAAAGGGGCTTAATAAGATGGTATCCAAAGCGGGTTTTTACGGGACCATGGATCTTAAGTAGCTCTTTTTTAAACACCACATCATCAAAGGGCTTTACCATTTGTCCGCGACGAAATTCGCCGAGATCGCCGCCTTTCTTACCCGATGGACATAACGAATGCTTTTTTGCCAACTTGGCAAAATCACCTCCACGTTTAAGTTGTGCAAGTATGCTTAGTGCTTCTTTTTCTGTTTTTACCAGAATGTGCAATGCGGATGCGGTTGCCATATTTATCCCTGTTTGTCTTAATGATGCATAGTATGGGTTAACTTCACCTGCGCTGTACACGGGCGCGCTCGCTATCGGGTAATAACCGAATAAGACCACCAGAACTAAGCATCAGTGAAAGTGTGAATCGCTCCTTCTCACCCCAAGTACAATTTCACACCATTTAACCTTAATGCATAGTCTAATACGAATAAGGCACAAAACAAAAAAGGCGCTGAGTGTTAACCCAACGCCTTTCTAAGAGCTTTTTAGTGCTAAATCACTGTCTACATTTGTGTCTACATTACTGTATACATGCAATGTAAGCCATTGATTTTAAGCACTAGCATAAGCTTGGGTGGCTTACATCATGCCGCCCATGCCGCCCATTCCGCCCATGCCGCCCATATCAGGTGCAGCTGGTGCATCTTCTTTAGGTAGCTCAGCAACCATGGCTTCAGTAGTGATCATCAAAGAAGCAATTGAAGAGGCAAATTGCAGTGCAGAACGCGTCACTTTAGTTGGGTCAAGAATACCCATTTCCAGCATGTCGCCGTAAGTGTCGTTACCTGCGTTGTAACCGTAGTTACCGTCGCCACCTTTAACCGCGTTAACCACAACAGAGGCTTCTGCACCGGCGTTGCTTGCGATTTGGCGCAGAGGCGCTTCCATTGCACGTAAAGCCAGTTTGATACCGTGAGTTTGGTCTTCGTTGTCGCCTGTCATTTCAGACAATTTAGCAGCAGCACGTACCAGCGCTACACCACCACCAGGTACCACGCCTTCTTCAACAGCAGCACGAGTAGCATGCAAGGCATCTTCTACGCGGTCTTTTTTCTCTTTCATTTCAACTTCGGTAGCTGCACCGACTTTGATTACCGCTACACCGCCAGACAATTTCGCCAGACGCTCTTGCAGTTTTTCTTTATCGTAGTCAGAAGTAGACTCTTCAATTTGACCACGAATTTGTCCGCAACGACCTTCGATAGCCGCTTCTTCGCCAGCACCGTCAACTACTGTGGTGTTGTCTTTGTTGATAACAACACGTTTCGCAGTACCTAGGTCTTCCAATTGAACTTTTTCAAGTTCCAGACCGATTTCTTCAGAAATCACAGTACCACCAGTCAAGATAGCGATGTCTTGCAACATAGCTTTACGACGGTCACCGAAACCAGGTGCTTTAACCGCAGCCACTTTAACGATACCGCGCATGTTGTTGACTACCAAGGTAGCCAGCGCTTCGCCTTCTACATCTTCAGCAATGATCAGCAGAGGTTTACCTGCTTTTGCAACGCCTTCTAACGTAGGCAGCAATTCACGGATGTTGGAGATTTTCTTGTCAACTAACAGGATGTAAGGGCTGTCCAGTTCAACAGTGCCATTTTCCTGATTGTTGATGAAGTAAGGAGACAGGTAACCGCGGTCAAACTGCATACCTTCTACTACGTCCAGCTCGTTTTGCAGGGCTTGACCTTCTTCAACGGTGATAACACCTTCTTTGCCTACTTTTTCCATTGCTTGAGCGATGATTTCACCTACTTCAGCGTCGGAGTTAGCAGAGATAGTACCTACTTGAGCGATTGATTTACCGTCGGCACAATCAGTAGACAGTGCTTTAAGTTCTGCAACAGCTGCAATCACAGCTTTGTCGATACCGCGTTTAAGATCCATTGGGTTCATGCCTGCGGCAACAGACTTAAGACCTTCCGTTACGATAGACTGAGCAAGTACAGTTGCAGTCGTTGTTCCGTCACCGGCTTCATCATTGGCTTTAGAAGCAACTTCTTTCACCATTTGCGCGCCCATGTTCTCGAACTTGTCTTCCAGCTCGATTTCTTTCGCTACAGATACACCATCTTTTGTGATGGTAGGGGCACCGAATGATTTATCCAAAATAACGTTACGACCTTTAGGGCCCAGTGTTACTTTAACTGCGTTCGCCAGAACGTTAACGCCTTTGAGCATCTTTGTGCGGGCGTCATCACCAAAACGTACTTCTTTAGCTGCCATGTTTAAATTCCTCTAAATACGGTTAAACGATTAATTACTCAACGATTGCCAGAATGTCGCTTTCACTTAGGATAAGCACTTCTTCACCATCTAGCTTCTCGGTTTTCACACCGTATCCGTCATTGAAAATAACGGTGTCGCCAACTTTTACATCCAAGGCTTTAATGTCACCATTATCCAGTATACGGCCGTTGCCCACTGCGATGACTTCGCCACGGGTAGATTTTTCTGCTGCTGAACCGGTAAGCACGATGCCGCCCGCAGATTTAGTTTCTTGCTCTGCGCGCTTAATGATCACGCGGTCATGTAAAGGACGAATTGCCATTTTCAAGTCTCCTGAAAATTCCAACTATATAAGTGTTAGTTATACGGACGCACAGGTCATAGTTGTACGCCATTTACTTTAATAAGAAGTCAGCCAATCTGACTTCAAATCTCATTCTGCGTGGTTAAATGGGGGAGTCCCCACACAACTTCAAGGGGAATAAGTGAAAAAAATGCAAATTTTTTTCACTTATTTATCGGCTTCACACAAATTTTTGATTTAAAACGTACTAAATAAGCCTTGAGGATTAATTAGCGTATGCGAGGCGTATCATCATCGTCTTGCGACTTTTCGGTGTATTGACCTTCGTAAACATCGCCGTTCTCATCCCGTTTTTGTGCAAAGGGATCCGCCCCGGAAAAAGGGCTGCCTTGCTGGCTGGAAGTGGCCGTGACCACCCGTAATTGCATATTCTTGCTAACAAACTGGGCAATAACATGACGGGTGCCTGGCAGCACCAGTAAAATACCCAATGTGTCGGTGATCAAACCGGGCGTCACCATCAGCACACCAGCCACGGCCAGCATGAGCCCGTCCACCATTTCTTTGCCCGGCATTTCGCCCCGCTGCATTTTCATTTGCGCAGTCTGCAATGTTTGAATGCCTTCCCGTCGAACAAAGTATGCGCCAATAAACGCCGTGAGAATAACAATGCCGATGGTATTCCACCCGCCAATGATCCCCCCAACTTTCACCAGTAAGGCAATTTCAATAATTGGCAATATGGCAAACAGTAAAAATAAAATTCGCAAAATAAACCTCGTTGATTGGTTACTGGTAGGGTTTTCACTCACCGACTATCAGTGAGGGTGGCACGCACCCAAGCCCATACCTTTTAGACAAATTGCATAATAGCTTAATGGGGGGCGCAATGCGTATCACAAGTAAAAATCCGTTCTTTGAGGTAAGTACGTGACTTTTCGCGATTTGGTGTTCGTGATTTGTGTAAAAATCTGAAAGAATACCCGAAAGGTTGCGGTCAGTTATGTATAGCAGCAATAAATTCAAGCTAATTGGAGGAGCACAGCCAATGGCATTTATTCAAAGGGCGCGTCATATATGAAGTACATTGCATCGTTGATGCTCGCATTTTTCTTTTTCCTGTCGGCAGACACAGCCTTCGCCCAACTTCCTAATGTTGCAACGGGTAGTTTCTTTGATCAGGAAGAACCGGATTATCTTCCCGTTGAAGAGGCGTTTAAGTTTGATTATGAACAACAGGGCAACAACCTAACCCTGCGGTTTTATATCGCTGACGGTTATTACCTTTATAAGCATCAGTTTAAAGTTGTTGGCAAAAACCTCACCGTAGAAACCCCGACGTACCCTCAGGGTGAAACCAAAATTGATGAATTTTTTGGCGAAACCCAGGTGTATTATCAATACGTTGCTTTTACCGTGCCCCTTAAAAACATCACCGACGACAGCGTATTAAAGGTCCGCTTCCAAGGCTGCGCCGATGCTGGGTTATGCTATCCCCCGGCCATACAAGCCATTTATCCGGTTCCAGTGGGCAGCGACGCAGCAGCCAATACCCCGTCTTCTGCCAATGTTGATGACAAGACTTCTGATACATTAGCAAAATCCCAACAATTCACCCTTGCCGACCGTCTGGCCAGCAAAGAAAACCTCGCCATCACCTTACTGCTGTTTCTCGCTTTAGGCATTGGTCTGGCATTTACGCCCTGCGTATTCCCCATGTACCCCATACTTTCTGGCATCGTATTAGGCCAGGGTCAAAGTTTAAGCCTGCGCAGAGCTTTTGTATTGAGCATGGTATACGTACAAGGCATGGCCATTACCTATTCTATTTTAGGGCTGGTAGTGGCGTCGGTGGGCGTGCAGTTCCAGGTTGCTTTGCAGCACCCTTATGTTCTGGGTGTGTTTATTTTACTCTTTATCGCTTTAGCACTCGCCATGTTTGGTGTGTATGAAATCCAATTGCCTGGTGCCTGGCAAAGCCGCCTTAGTCACCTGAGCAATACCCAAAAGCGGGGGAACATTGCTGGTGTATTTGTAATGGGTGCCCTCTCTGGCCTGATTGCCTCGCCTTGCACCACCGCGCCCCTAACCGGCATTTTGTTATTCATTGCCCAATCCGGCGATTTATTCTTAGGGTTTATATCCCTTTATATTCTAAGTATTGGTATGGGCATACCCCTTATTTTGTTTGGGATGAGCGGAGGAAAGCTACTCCCGAAAGCCGGCAACTGGATGAATACGGTTAAAATTAGTTTTGGCTTTATGATGCTGGCGGTGGCCTTGATATTTATTGAAAGGATCTGGATCTCCCCATACACCAACCTTTTATGGGCCGCCCTTGGGCTCGCGGCATTTTCTTACTATCACACCTTAAACCTGCCCACCCAGGCCACCTTTTTTAAAACGCTACGTACCCTTATTATCTTTTTGGGGCTATTTGCCAGTGCCATGGTGGGTTATCAAGCAGTTGCGCCGTTAATGTCGGTAAACTCAACGCCAACAAATACACAGGCCCACATGCCGACGCCTGACCATCCTCCTTTTACCAAAATAAACGATCTTGCTGATTTTAAGCACAAGCTGGCTGAAGCGAACGGGAAAGGGCAAACGGTGATGGTCGATTTATACGCCGATTGGTGTGTAGCGTGTAAAGAGTTTGAAAAGTACACTTTTAATGACGAACAGGTGATAAAAACATTGTCTGATACGGTGTGGATGCAAATCGATCTTACTGAAAATACGCCGTCGAATTTAGCGTTTCAGAAAACCTTTGATGTACTGGGTCTACCCACAATTTTGTTTTTCGACACCCAAGGTGAAGAAATAACCCATGCCCGGGTAACAGGGTTTATGACTGCTTCGGATTTTGCGACCCATGTGGATAAGGCTTTGACGCGCTGATTTTTCATACGCAAAAAAAACTTGTAGCCATTTCCCCTGATTAGACCAGTATTTTGCTGCGAAAACTCGCAAATACACTATACTTGCCCACTAAACTGACGGAACAACTCAGTTTGTGGTTAAAATTTCGTGCATACATACATTTTTTTTGTTGAAATGCTTTAAAGGCAATCATTTTAAGAAAGATAGCAGCAAGTTATGGAAATTTTATTGTTAAATGGCCCTAACCTGAATATGTTAGGCAAGCGTGAACCTGAGACGTATGGTCATCAGACACTTCAGGACATTGTGGATAATCTGGTACTCAAAGCCAATGCCGCAGGGGCAACGCTGAGTCATTTTCAATCAAACGCCGAGCACGAACTGGTCAACCGAATTCATGAAGCCATGGGGCAGGTTGATGTCATCATCATTAATCCTGCAGCCTTTACCCATACCAGCGTTGCCCTGCGAGATGCATTATTAAGTGTCAGCATTCCTTTTATTGAGGTGCACTTATCGAATGTTCATGCTCGCGAATCTTTCCGTCACCATTCTTACCTTTCTGACGTTGCAACCGGCGTTATCCTTGGCCTTGGAGCTATAGGATATGAGTTAGCGCTAACCGCAGCACTGAATTTAAAAAACTGAATTAATAACGAGAAATGACAATGGATATCAGAAAAATCAAAAAACTCATCGAATTAGTGGAAGAATCCGGTATTGCCGAACTGGAGATCACTGAAGGTGAAGAATCTGTACGCATACATCGCGGTCCATCTGGCACGCCTGCGCCAATGCAATACAGTGTGGCTGCGCCCGCGGCGCCTGTAGCTCCCCCTGCCGCACCAGCCGCAGAGCCAGCAGCCCCTGTTGACGATACACCTACCGGACACCAGGTAAAATCGCCAATGGTAGGTACTTTCTATCGCGCCTCGTCGCCCACTGCAAAATCATTTGTAGAAGTCGGCCAGTCTGTGAACGTGGGTGATACCTTGTGTATTATCGAAGCTATGAAGATGATGAACCAAATCGAAGCCGATAAAGCCGGTGTTGTAAAAGCGATTCTGGTTGAAAACCAAGAGCCAGTTGAGTTCGATCAGCCACTGTTCATCATCGAATAACCGGGCGGCTACTATGTTAGATAAAGTACTTATTGCTAACCGTGGAGAGATTGCACTACGTATTTTGCGTGCCTGTAAAGAATTAGGCATCAAAACCGTAGCTGTGCACTCTACCGCGGACAGAAATTTAAAACATGTACTGTTGGCAGATGAATCAATCTGTATCGGCGGTGCTTCGGCCACCGAAAGCTACCTTAATATTCCCCGTATTATTGCCGCAGCAGAAGTCACCAATTCCATTGCCATTCATCCGGGATACGGATTTTTGGCAGAGAATGCTGATTTTGCTGAAGCCGTGGAAAAAAGCGGCTTCGTTTTCGTCGGACCTAAAGCCGAAACCATTAACTTGATGGGCGACAAAGTCTCTGCCATCAATTCAATGAAAAAAGCCGGTGTACCTTGCGTACCTGGCTCTGATGGCCCACTTACCGACGATGAAGAACGCAACAAAAGTATCGCTAAACGCATTGGTTACCCCATAATCGTGAAAGCGGCAGGTGGCGGTGGTGGTCGCGGCATGCGTGTGGTTCGCAGTGAAAAAGAGCTGATTTCAGCCATTGCCACAACCCAAGCTGAAGCCGGAGCGGCCTTTGGTAACCCCACTGTATACATGGAGAAATTTCTTGAAAATCCTCGCCATGTAGAAATACAGGTTTTATCTGACGGTCAAGGCAATGCCATTCATTTAGGTGAGCGGGACTGCTCCATGCAACGCCGTCACCAAAAGGTGGTGGAAGAAGCGCCGGCTCCGGGTATCTCCGAGCAGATGCGTAACAAAATTGGCGATCGTTGCTGCAAAGCCTGTATCGAAATTGGTTATCGCGGGGCAGGTACCTTCGAATTCTTGTATGAAAACGGTGAGTTCTATTTCATTGAAATGAACACCCGTATTCAGGTTGAGCATCCGGTATCAGAAATGATCACTGGTGTTGACCTGATCAAAGAGCAGCTGCGTATTGCCGGCGGACAACCCCTGTCCGTTGATCAGTCTCAAGTACAAATTCGTGGCCATGCCATCGAATGTCGTATTAACGCAGAAGATCCGGAAACCTTCATTCCTAGCCCTGGAACAATAAACATGTTCCATTCACCGGGCGGTTTGGGCGTACGCTGGGAATCCCACATCTATGCGGGCTACACAGTGCCACCTTACTATGATTCTATGATCGGCAAACTCATCACCTATGGTGAAAGCCGTGACGAAGCCATAGCGCGTATGCGTCATGCCTTAGAAGAGATTGTAATAGAGGGCATTAAAACCAACATTCCGTTACAACGCCGTATTATGGCAGATGAAAACTTCTTCGCCGGAGGTACGAATATCCACTACCTCGAGAAGAAACTGGGCATGTCCTAGTTAGTATTCTGCATTAAATAAACACCCGCTTCGGCGGGTGTTTTTGTCTCTATACACCACGATTGGGATGGCGCTTTGTTCGAAAAAAGCGATTTGAATAATCAATTTTTACCGCTTTTTATGTTTAGGCCAGTGGCACTATAATCATCACATATTCAAACGGCGTTACAAACTAACGCTTAACGTCTCCCAGATTAGTTTGAATTTCCTCATAGCTGTTTCCTGCAGCTTGTGTGTTTCCTTCATGGAGCCCTACTCCATTGTGTTGTTTTTGCCAGCCTTATAGGCTGGCTTTTTTTTTACCTGAATTTTATCTGCATACCCTTTGGTAATAGACCGATACCAGCAGATTTAAGGCTGGGCGAGGAGTAGTGATTGTAAATCAATAAGTATAAGGGGAGTTCAGTTCGCAACGATTTCCCAGTGCTCGATTCGCCAATTATTGCGTTTGGCTTTTTCTATAACAATGGTGTCTGCATTAACCACAACTGCCTGATCCGCATACATTAGCAAAGGGAGATCATTCATCGAATCACTATACATGTTGGATAATGTGTGACTGTTTATCTGTCGTTTACATTGCCACTGCTGCAAACATTTGAGCTTTCCAGCACCAAAACTTAAGGGCTCTTTAACGCGTCGGGTGTATTTGTCACCTTGGGTTATGATGTCAATTCCAATAACATGGCTTATACCAAACAGCGAAGCAATTGGGCGAACCACCAGTGTGGGGCTCGCAGATATCAACAAAACCGTATCCCCCGCATTAAGGTGTGCTTTCACGCAAGCGAGTCCCTCCGGAAATACCCGCGGCCGCATAACAGTGTTTGCAAATTCTTCTGCAAGTGCAACAATTTCGACGACAGGTAAACCCGCTATGGGCGCAACCCAGTAACGCATGTATTCATGCATATTCATGTTGCCGGAATCATAATTTTGCATGATTTGTGCACACACATTCTCAGCGTCTTCTGCGCCTGGAAAGTTCCTCCGTTTCAAAAAGGTAAGCCATTCCTGTGCACAATCTGCGTCAATCAGTGTGCCGTCTAAGTCAAATACTACTAATGCAGATTGCGACATTTATTCCTCTTTATTCGGGTACTGCTACAAAGGGTGTTAAGCAGGTATTCGTCCTGCAAATTCAAGGGAACCTTTGGCTTCGCCGGGTAATGTTACTAAGAAATCGTAACGCCCGTTGGCGTCTACTGGGATCGATACCTGTGTGCCGACTGACAGGGCTTGTGTAAGGCGTTGTCCACGATTCATCGTTACTTCAAATGCAGTCTCTTTGGCAGTAACAAAGCAGCCCGTGGAGGAGATAGTAAGCGATAGTTTGCTGAAGATCTCTATCTGTGATTTTTCTATGCAAATGCGGCGGTGAAATCCCTCTGGTGCCATAATTTGAAGGTCGTATCCTTTATCTTGGCTTTGCCAAACATCAGCATGCTCACTATGTCGGGCAATAGTGTACCGTCTGGGAATAGCGTGTGTATCTAGCCTGTCGTAAACATGAAAAACCACCGTGCGGTCGTTCTGGTTGGCCAGCGTGAGTGATAATTTATCCTTTTTTTCCGCCATAGTAACCGCTGTCTGATAAAGGTTTTTACACTGTGGGCGCAGTCCTTTTTCCTGCTCTGGCCGGGTCGTTTGTTCCGGAATAACCGGCACAGTGCGGCCGGGAAGCTCACCGGCTAAACGGGCATCACCGCGGGGGTTCGGAAAAGCCGGTAAGACAGATTTATTGGGAGAGCTAAAATCGAAAGCACTCATAAAATCGCCACATACTGCTCGTCGCCAGGGCGAAATATTGGGCTCAGCAACGCCGAAGCGTTGTTCAAGAAAGCGGATCACTGAAGTATGATCCATAACATCCGAGCAGACATAGCCGCCCCGACTCCAAGGCGAAATTACATAAGCGGGCACCCGGGGACCAAGACCATAAGGGTTACCCATTAAGTCATCACGCTCCAGTTTTTTGTCGGCAATAGAAAAATGCAGATGATATTCACCATCAGTAGCAACCTGAGAGATGCCCGCAAAGCTACCGTCTGCCTTCATTGATGGAGGGGCTGGTGGCGGCATGTGATCGAAAAACCCATCATTTTCATCGAACATAATGAATAATGCGGTTTTAGACCACACATCGGGGTTCGCTGTCAAAGCGTCGAGTACGTCGGCAATGTAGGCTGCACCCTGCGCCGGGCTGGAGGGGCCCGGATGCTCAGAACCTTCTGCGGTTGCAATGATGTACGATACCTGGGGCAGTGAATCCTTGCGGGCATCTTCCCGTAATTTGTCCAGCCCGCGGGTAGTCAGTGCCCGTTTGGCTAATTCGGTGTCACTGTCGGGTGTGCCAACGAAGGAATCCTGAAAAGCTTTAAAGCCCACCAATGGGTTGTCTGTGAAGTTATCCGCCATGTCTTGATAAATGGTCCAGTCGATACCCGCTTCCTGCAGACGCTCAACGTAGGTTGTCCACAAATAGGCTTCAGGGTAGCCCCCCTTTTCCGGCATGTTGTCATGGGAGTTGCCAATTGCCGGGCCGCCTTGTGTGGCATTGCCATCATTGGTGCCCGACCATAAAAACAAACGGTTTGTGTTGGTGCCGGTTTGTGATGAACAGTGGTAAGCATCACACAACGTGAATGCTTCAGCCAAGGCAAACTGAAACGGTATATCGTCTCGTTCATAGTAGCCCATTGCATGTAGATATTTGGCGTCCGGCCAGTGGCTCATGCGGCCGTGATCCCAAGCGTCCTGGGCGTCAGGCCAAGAGTGCGGTGTGCCGTCTACGCGCATATGGGCAAAATTCTGTCGGGTATTTAACGGAAATGGTGCAATCCATTCAGGCCCTTCACGGGTGGTATTATGTTGTAGAAACACATCTCTGTTCTGTTGTTTTTCCGTCGTTTTTGCCGGCGCAGGATAAGGATCTGAAAAACCACGCACGCCACAGAAGGTACCAAAGTAATGATCAAATGACCGGTTCTCCTGCATCAGGATCACAACATGTTCCACATCGTTTATCGTGCCGGTTTTAACACTCGCCGGAATAGCACGCGCTCTGGCGATGGAAGGAAATGCAGCAAACAGCCCAGAAGCTCCGGCTGCAGCAAGAAACTGACGACGATTAATATCGGCCATTTGACACCTTAAATCTATTTTCGAAAAAACATTACCCATGGGGAGATTGGGGGAATAATAGCCGGGCGGTGTTACGATATGGTTTAACCGCCCGGTAAATACGCCAAATGATTAGAAATCAGCGCCCACTGTCAGCGTGACAGTACGTGGAGAGCCGGGATAAACACTATCAGTGCCGATACCCAGTATGTACTCACGATCCAGCAGATTGTTAACGTTCAGACGAACATGCACTTCCTTTATTTGTGGAGCTACGTTCATTAGGTCTAGACCGATATAGGCATCAACCACCTCGTAGGCAGGCGCTGTGGCCGAGTTTTCAAAGTTGATGTAACGATCGCCAATGTGGCGCAGCGATAAACCTGAGCTCATCAATTCGCCCATGTAATCCGCTGCCAGGGTGAAAAAGGTTTGTGGACCCCCATAAACCTGATTGCCGGCAACAATGCCTGAATCGGCATCAAGGCCTGCATCACCGGTACCTAAATATTCAGAGTCATCGAAAGTATACGAACCCGACAGGCGGATAGCGCCGGTTAGCTGATAAGACGCCAGCAACTCCACACCGCGGCTTTTCTGGCCACCCGCATTGATATAAGTGCCGTCGACTTCTTCCTTATAATCGATGCCTTCAAGCACTGTCGTGTCGAGTTCGATAATACGGTTGTCGAAGTTGATGTCGTAGAATGTGAGCGCAGCTTTGAAATCACGGTTATCGAAACGGAAACCCAGCTCAATGTTATCAGAGGTTTCAGGATCGATTGTGCCCAACTCGTTGTTCGACAAACCAGAATCGATAATACTTGGAGTAATCGACTTATAGTTTTCTGAATAGCCAGCAAACACTTCCAGACCTTCAAATGGCGTGGTGTAAGTGGCACCGACATACAGTAGCGGATCAGAAGTATTGTCTAGCTGACCTATGCGATCGTCGTTGTAGAAATGCTCCACCGTGGTATCCAGTTGAAATTGCTTCACACCCACACTGGCTGTTAACGGGCCAACTTCCAGATTTTCCTGAATGTAATACATCAGCTCTTTGGTGTTCGATTCGGTTTTATACTGCACCCAGTATGGTGTTTCACTGAATTCGATGCTGGTTTCAGGGTTGTTAATCAAATGCCATTGACGCGTCACATCAGCATCGTAGTTTTCGTACCAGAAACCGGCACGCAACGTGTGCGACACGTCACCTGTGGTGAAGGCGTAAGAGACATCACCGGTCAGGCCATAGCGACGATTAGAATAGTTTGATGTACGATAAGAGCTTACTGGCTCCACATTACCTTCGTAGCAGTTAGGATCCTGCGCAGCATCCAAACCAAAACGGCCTTCACAGCCATCAATTAGCGTGCCCTCTGTGGTGGTTCCCGCATTGACGTAGTAGATATCGTCGCCTTCGTAGTCGCCATAGAGGGTGTCACCAGACAACTCAGCTTCCAGCGTACCGTCGCCATCCACATCGGTCACATAAGGCGGGATCCAGTCGCCACGTCCATCCATACGGTGGAAATAAGCAGCGGTGTTAAAGGCGAAATCACCGAAATCCTTATCCAGTTTCAGGCTATAGAACTTGTTTTCACGCAGGGCGCGCCAGCCTTCACGGTTATTTTCGTCAAGACTGGGAATACCGGTCCAGTTGGAGTGAAGCGCGTCGTGACGAGGATTTTCGTAATACTGTTCAAGTGATACATACTCGTATTCATTTTCATTCGAATCATTGAACGTTGCAAATGCGGTGAGGTTGTAACCGTTGATTTCAGAAATCAGTTTACCGGTCAGATAGTCTTTCTCTGTGGTCGCAGCATTGTCCCATACGTCTTTGTTTTCAGCCGACGAGCCACTGATGAAGAAATACGTATTCTCCATAATTTCACCTGAATCGTAGCGAAAGCGATATTTGCTCGCATCCTGATCACCGGCCATGTAATACACGCTGATGTTTTCTTCCGTCATCGGGTCAGTGGTAATAAAGTTCAGCGTACCGCCGAGCGCTTCATTTGAGCGCGCGCTGATATCTGCAGTGCCTTGGCTCACTTCTACGGTTTCCAGATCGAATACGTCGATAAACTTGTTGGCTTTACTACCGCCGCCGTAGCCTGAACCACCGTTTGGCAGGCCATCCAGTGTGGTACCAATTTGACCATTGCTCGTATTGAAGCCGCGCATGCGGATGTTGGTCATCCAATCAGAAGAACCAAAAGTGTCAGCTTCCTGAACGATAACCCCGGGTAATTCCTGCACCACCGTGTTGACTGAGGCGTTAGCAGGACGGCGGGAAATCATGTCCATTGATACGGTATTAGAAGCAAAGGTCTGCTTCTGGCCAATAACCACAATCTTTTCAGTTTGTGATTTTTCTGTTTCTGTTTCCTGAGCAACGACGGCAGAACTTGCCATGGCCAGCATGAGGGGTGAAAGGGCAAAGCAGCAAAGCGTTTTCATTTCGTTTCCTTGTGAATAGTTTTACGTGTGATTTTTTGTTTGCGAGGACAATGCCCCCTTAAAGACCAGGTCAGCGTAGAGGTAAAATGTGACACTTTGTGTGAAATGATGTGACATTTTGTTGATTTATGTGGTTTTTGCTTGAGCGGTATCAGGATGTGGATATACTTAGTTGCACTAGAAAGCGAGGTATGAAGATGACAGACAGACAAACAGGGATCCTGGAATTAGTAGAATTACACCGCTCAATGTCGGTATCAGCACTCTCCAGACAGTTTGCGGTTTCTGAAGAAACTATCCGGCGTGATATTAAGCTGCTGGAGTCTGCCGGTCGGGTGGAAAAAATTCACGGCGGCGTGCGATTACCGGCTACGCAGCTAGAACCTCCTTACTGGCAGCGTGTGAATCGCAATGGCAAAGTTAAAAAAATAATTGGTCTTAAAGCGGCGGAGATGGTGGAAAATGGCATGACCATTTTCATCGACAATGGTACCACCAGTTTATGGATGGCAAAGGCCCTCACCACCACGAAAAACTTGACCGTGATCACCAATTCACTGGAGGTGGCGGGAGAAATCGCCGGTAAGCCGAACTGTAAGCTTATTGTTGTGGGCGGTGTCATTGATATGGATTACCGGGCTGCGTTCGGCATAGAAGCCATCATGCAGGCTCAGCGCTACGTTCCCGACTTGCTATTTCTCTCTGCCGGCGGCATTTGTGCAAACCACGGATGGATGGATTTCAATAGCGATGAAGCGGATTTTAAACGCGCACTGCTGTTGCTGGCAAAGCACAGTGTTGTGATAGCAGACGCCAGTAAATTTGATAGCGCTGGCACTGTGCAGTTTGCGTCGCTGGCGCAAATCGATACGTTGGTTTGTGAGCAAATGCCGGGGGATCCACTAAAAAGTGCACTGAATGAGGCTAATGTAACCGTTATCCAAGCAGATAATTGACGCGTTGCATAAATTGTTCATATTCGGCCGCTAACATGGCGCTCACAATTCGTTATCGAGTATCTCAACCATGTTATTGCAAAGCCTGAAGCGCTTAGACAAGGAACGTTTGCTTTTCATCATCAGTGCATCTTTAGCTGCCTTTTCAACTTACTTCTGTATGTATGCCTTTCGAAAGCCTTTTGCTGTAGCCAGCTATGAACAGGCTGAAGGCATACTCGGACTCGACTTCAAAAGTGCACTCATCATTGCACAGGTTTTGGGCTACGCCCTGTCGAAATTTATTGGTATCAAAGTCATTGCTGAAATGACAGCAGCAAACCGTAGTCGAGCCATTCTCATGCTAGTCATGACCTCGCAAATTGCGTTAGTTGCTTTTGCCCTGTTACCCCACAACGGCAAACTGGTGGCGCTGTTTTTTAACGGTTTGCCGCTAGGAATGATTTGGGGGCTGGTATTTAGCTTTCTGGAAGGGCGACGAACCACCGAAATCCTTGCTGCTATTTTGTCTGTGAGCTTTATTGTTTCTTCCGGGATTGTAAAATCGGTAGGTTTGTATCTCATGCTATACATGGATGTGAGTGAGTACTGGATGCCGGCAGCAACAGGCGCGTTCTTTACGCTGCCACTTTTTCTGTCAGTACGCTGGCTCGCTTCTACGCCGCCACCGTCAACGGGGGATATTATCGTGCGGCGCGCCCGCGAGCCTATGAATCGTAACGATCGGGTGGTATTCATTGGCCGTTACTTCAACGGATTGTTATGCCTTACAATTGCTTATATGTTGCTGTCTTCCTTACGGGATTTCAGTGATAACTTTGCTGCCGAAATCTGGCAACATTTGGGGTATGGTGATGCCCCCGGCATTTTTGCCCTATCTTCGGTATATGTTTCAGTTGTGGTTCTGGCGCTGTTGGGCGCAGTGATGTGGATAAAAAACCATTTTCGAGCGTTGATGGTTAATCATTTTATCGTTGTCACCGGGTTCGCGGGAATGGGCATAAGCTCGCTACTGTTTCAGTTGAACGCGATCTCGGGTCTTAGCTGGATGATTTGCCTCACAAGCTGCATCTATCTGGCTTATGTACCGTTTAACTGCATTATCTTTGAGCGTCTGGTGTCTCTCGCTACTGTGCGTGCTAACGCCGGGTTTCTGATCTACATAGCTGATGCT
This sequence comes from Alteromonas sp. 14N.309.X.WAT.G.H12, assembly GCF_036697315.1. NCBI lineage: Bacteria > Pseudomonadati > Pseudomonadota > Gammaproteobacteria > Alteromonadales > Alteromonadaceae > Alteromonas > Alteromonas sp. 14N.309.X.WAT.G.H12. Next base: position 111,728 of record NZ_JBAHZB010000004.1, on the reverse strand, counting down.
GCTGGCTACGCTGGCGGTGTAGCCATACTGTTATTTAAAAGCAGCTTTAACGGAGATATGAGCTGGATGCTCTTTCTCATTGATAGCGCCTATTTTGTATCGGTATCCGGAATGGTGCTAGTTGTTGTCGCAGCCGCATATTTTCGCCGTAAGTTTATTCGCTCGTCGGGATCTGCTCATCAAGAATTTCCACAACTTTCTTAAGCTGAATTTGAGAGGCCCGCAGTCGTAGGGTCATACCTTCTTTAAGCGGGATAAATAGCCACTTTATACCATCGAGCAATAGTCGGTAACTGGTTGTTAGCTTTAGCCTATTTCGCCACAACGTACTGGGTGTAAACACTTAAAGAATTAGACGCGCCCCTGAGTCATTTTTAATAGCTCAGCCGCCGCTTGTGCATCTGATAATGCGCGGTGGTGCTGCTCCATTGCTATATCAAAATGATGGGTTAAGGCAGCCAATGAGTAGGATGACAAGCCCGGGAAATGTTTGCGACTTTCTCGTACCGTACATAGCTTTGGACGACGATAACTTTGTTCAAGACGGGAAAATTCCTGTCGAACAAAACCATAATCAAAATTCACATTATGGGCCACGAAAACACAATCTTGGGTAAACCTATCGATGGTGTCAGCCACCTCGGCAAATACAGGCGCATCAGCCACCATAGCATTAGTGATGCCAGTTAAACGGGTAATCGCGGTAGGTATTGCTCGCTGCGGATTAATCAGCGATTGCCACTTATCTACCACTTCGCCGTTGACTAATTTCACCATGCCTATTTCGGTAATACGATGATATTGGCTATTTCCCCCAGTGGTTTCAATATCCACAACCACATAAGGCTGATTGGGATCCCGCACCCAGTTAACCTGGGTTATCTGCACGTCAAACCCCACCTGACGCAGTTTTTGAATAGTGACGAGTTGATTACGTCTTAACTGATCCCCCGGGGCTTTAATTTCTTCAAAGCGCAGGTGATCATTTTCCAATACCAAAATATCAGGAAACCCATCTTTGAATTGGGAAAAGTCTACTGCCATGGCCCGTAGCAAGGTGGTAATTTGCTCATGATCAGCATAAGTAAACAACGCATTTATGGGTGCCATAATACTTGGCCCCCAAATAAACAAACTGTTGCTCTGCCCGTAATAACGGGTCGCATTAGCCAATACATATTGATGCATTGATTTGTTATCAGCATAACAGCTAAACACCTTTTCAATATCGCTGACAAAGGTGGTGTAAAACCGATTGTCCTGAAGGCTTTTAGGGCGGCGATCAAATTCAGTTATGGGGCTGTCTTTTTCAAATAATATGGGCCAAAAAACCAGGGCAAACAAACTGCGCCAAAGGCGATTCTCTGTACGCCATGCGTTTATCCCGTGGCGCTTGTACCAGCCAATTACTCCCTGTTCCACGGCTTGATTCTGACTTTCGTCTAAATCCAGAACTCGCGTTGCACTACGCAACATGTCAGTGACCATACTGGTGCGCTTTTTATGGTATTTACGTAAGTAAAAGTCTTCAGCAAAGGCCAGCAAGGTATCAGAAGCGGGTGCATCTATAATGGCTTCCAGCTCCTGTTTTACGCTCGCTTTTTCACCGGCTTTGTAAGCTTCTCGGATCCATTTTTCTTGACAGCTATCACCCGGTGCCGATTTAAGAAAATCCAGCGCTAAAGGGTTATCAATCAACAACAAAGATACACCCAGTTTGTAGGCGTATTTTTCAGCTAAGCCCATGGCTCCGGGCGAATTAACCTCTGGTTGCGCTTCTTGCGCCTTAGCCAGGCGCTGATCATCGTCCAAATAATCAAGCTCTTCGATGCCCATTGCATAGTAAAAGGCCGCAGCCGCTTCCTGCTTATTCTCAAAATGGGTTTGCTCACCCACCGCCTGATTGCGAGTACGCATCACCCCCAAATCACGCATGGAAAACTGATTTAATCGACCTTTAATATTGCCAAAATACACAAACGTTAAGAATCGCAATACGCCATCAAATCGGCAATATAAATAATCATCCACAGACAAATCCGCCGGCCAACCGCTTTGTTCAATACAAGTGAATAGGGCATTGAGCAATGTCGCTTTTTTCACCCCGCGATCCACGGTGATCTGAGGATATCCGGTTAAGCAACGCAGAATATCTTCTTTTACTAACATGCCTGCCAGATCCCGCTTGGGCGCTTCTTTTATAGACCCAAACCAACCATCCGTAATGAGGGCATCGATTTGCTCTGCGGGCGAGGGGATCTCCTGATAATTAAAGTGAGTTCGGTTTATCACACCGTATTTTCTATTGGCCGCCCGAGCCACGATACACTGCTTGGGCTCAGGCAGCGCCCGAAAGGCATGAATAAAGGCCCAGCTTTCCGTATCGAGCAGCCCACCACTATTGCCCTCAAAGAAATTGAGAAACTCATGGAAGTGATCCAAATAGTATTTTTCAGGCAAAACTTTACGCATGATGATCTTCAAGATACTGTACTTTCAATCAGTGTACATTTATACAGCTAGCACAATCAAATTTAATTCAAGCAATCCACTTAGCACTTATCTTCGTAATCTAAAACACATAGTGATAATTGGGAGCAGCCATGAGTCTGACACGAACACTGTTGTTTCACTGTCCTTATTGCATGGAGCCTAACGAGGTAGAAGTAGATGAACTTAACGATATTGACGTGATGCAGATCATCGACTGTCAGGTTTGCTGTCAACCTATTGAGATGACAATTACCGGTGATCGCGACCATATGACAGCGCAGGTAAAACAAGAAAATGAATAGGTGCCCACCGCCCTCGGCAATGAAAAAGGTTAATCTACATCAATTAAATGGGGTTTGGATTTGGCACAAGGGCATTAGTAACGTATAAATACAGCATCAAAAACCTGCCTTCGGGCAGGTTTTTCACGTTTTAACACCTAGTGAAAAAAAATCATTATCGTTTACGATTAACAGGAGCATTTTTATGAGTCACTTTAACAGGCGCGATTTCATCAAGCTGTCGGGAACCACGCTCATTGGCATGACATTCGGTAGCATCGCATTAAAAGCCCAAGCGCAGGAAAAACTCACCACCGATGATCCTACGGCTAAGACCCTGAAATACACCACCAAATCGGAAGTGGCAGGTGCACAGTGCGCCAACTGCATGTACATTCAAGGCGATGCCAGTGCAGAAAACCGTCCTTGCGCCATCTTCCCTGGAAAACTCGTGAATGCCAATGGTTGGTGTAGCGCTTGGGTTAAACGTCCAGGCTAAACACAGCCAACCGCTCCGTTGGTCAACTCAGTGGACGCCCCGTCCACTGAGAAACAGACCGGTTTACAAGGCGTTATTGACGATGTTTTCCAGCGACTGAATATTACTTAGCAAATCACTTCGACTTGGGTTTTCCTTATAAACTTGCCTAAGTAATGCCAGCGCTTCTGAATAACTGCGTTGATTAATGGCGATTTGTGCTCGCCCTAACACGGCGCGGGTTTTGTATTCAGGAAGCGCTTCTGCCCGTAGGTAGTACATCTTTGCACGCTCATCCTTGTTCTGCTGACGAAGCAACCCCGCAATGGTGAGCAATGCATCACCGTTAGCCGGTGATGTTTTCAATGCTGCTAACAAATATTTCTGTGCATGGGTTGTCTGGTTTTTCGCCATGGCCAAGTTGGCTTTCATCACATTCAAATCGGCCTGGGCTTCGCTTGAAAATGCCCCGCTATGACCATCGCTTACCTCTATAAGCAGTGCCAAATTCTGCCAATCTTGATTGGCGGCCAGCCAGTTCCCAATGCTCAATATCGCTTCGGCACCGTCTTCACCGGACGCAAGCAGGCTATCGGCGTGGGCTTTTAATAAGGTAACCGCACGATGTGGACTACCGGAACGCACATGAAGTTTCGTTAACATCACCAGATTAGACACACCTTTCTCACCCAGATCTACCGCGGTTTCAAGGCTACTAATTGCACCGACTTCATCGCCGGCTTTCATGGCAATTTGGCTTCGCTGTAACCACAAACGTCGATTATCCGGTTGTGCGGCGAGCATTTCATCGGCCAAGGATCTGGCCTGCGGCAAGGCATCACTGGCAATCAACGCAAATAAAAGACCCTGTTTCCACTGATAATTATCAATATCCAGCATCATGGCATTTTGATAGGCGGCAATGGCACTGCGAGGCTTTTCCAACTGTAAGTTTAGATACCCAAGCTGCCCGTACATCTGGCTGTCTACCATACCTAATGTTAGGGCTTTTGCTAAATGCTCACGGGCATTTGCGTAATCCTGCTTAAGCATATAAATCATGCTTAATCCCCGTTCTGACACAGGCATTCCCGGGTTTTCTTTTAATGCAATTTGAAAATGTTTTTTCGCCTCGTCATAGTGCTTTGCGCCCAAAAACACCTGCCCCATCATTTCATGCAGCATGGGACTTACCTTTTCATGAGCGTCAGAAAATGCAGTAAAGGCGGTGATCACCGCCGGATAATTTTGCTCATCCAGATGCTTCTGTACTTGTCGGAAAAACTCGCCCTCTTCCCGATTCACCCGATTTCTTCCCGACTCGCCCATAGACGGCTTTAGCGTAAAGGACCAATCAGGCTCATCAAGACTAACGGTAACGTCAGCAAAGGAAGCCCCACTAAAGGGCGCTAAAAAGGCCAGTAACAATAAATATTTATGTTTTAATGTCTTCATCTTAAGCTTCAATCTCCACCGGCCAGATAAACCGGGCTCTAACCGCTTCATGGGCTTTATGGGGGGCAGTAAACTTGCTACTACGCACAAACCGGTGAATTTCTTTATTCAGTTCATGGTGCGGATTGTCCAGAATATTGATTAAGGTCACATCACCTTTCTCATCAATTAACACATCCAGCTTTACCACAACCCGATCAATACCCCGGCGCTTTAACTTTTTCGGAAAGTGTATTTTCAGCGGCGTTAATAAGGTGGGCTTGTCATCGAGCTCGCCCAGGCCGTATGCGTCCCAGTCAATTTCTGGCGCTTCCCACTGGGGTTGATTCATCACCACATTAGGCATATCCGGTTTATCAATGTCGATGGTGGGATCAATACGCATGTCCGCCATGGAGACGGCAGCACCAGCGCCCTCTACCTGCATATTCACATCCGCTTGTTCGGTGACTTGCTGACTTTGAGGCGGCGGCGGTGGTGGCGGCTGAGAGACGGCAATGTCTAATTTGCGTACCATCAGCGCTGGGCTGTTATCGGCAGACAACATATAGCCCAATGCCAATATTCCTAGCGATACACCCATTACGGCACCACTTAACAAGAAAGCTGATAACTGTTGTTTCATCATTTTTTCCTACATTTTCGCGGTGGCAATATTGACATCTACCGCTCCGGCAAGCTTAGCGGCATCAATCACTTCAACTAACAATTCCGTGGGTACCATTTTGTCCACCTGCAAGACCACAGGCCGGTCTTCTTTCACCAACAATTGTTCCACCGTGCCGCGTACGCCCGCTACGCCAATATTGGCGCCGTCGTACATCACCTCACCACTGCTGGTGATGGCAATAAGGATGGCCATTTGATCGAGTTTTTGTGCAGAAATAGCTTGGGGTTTGTCTACCTCTACGCCGGTTTCTTTCACAAATACCGTGGATACGATGAAAAAGATGAGCAAAATGAACACCACATCCAACAAAGGCGACATATCAATGGTTTGCATGGGCTGGGCTTCCAGCCTGCGCTGTAATCTACTGGCCATGTGGCAATGCCTCCGAGGGTTGATCTTGCAAGTGCCCTTTAACCCAGGTTAAACATAGCCACCCGGGAATGGCCATGACCAAACCAAGTTGCGTGGTAAAAAGGGCATCGGCAATACCCGCTGACACCACCTGGCTGTCGGCGCCTTCGGTCATCATGCCCGTGAAGCTGCCTTCCAGCCCCATAATGGTACCAAGCAGTCCCATCAAGGGTAATGCGCCAACCAATACCGATGGCAGCATTAACGGATTGGTGTCTTGATTCTGCGCCTGGATCTCAAAACGGTTTAAATACAACATCCAGATTTGCTGGAACGCAAACCAACCAAGGATCACCATCACCCAACACAATGGGTTACCAATAAATAGCATCATCATTAGCCTGCTCCTGCTGGCTGTGCAGCACCCATCAAACCATCATCCGTGCGACTTTGGGGGCTTTGTTCGCCAACATGGGGGTCTTCTGCACCATCGTCACCACTTAATACCAAGGCGAAGTTTTCTAAATCGGTGTAATACTGTCTGGCTTTGCGGCTTAACAAGGCATTTAGAATGAGTGCCGGTATGGCAACAATTAAACCTAACTCTGTGGTGACCAGGGCTTTGGCGATCCCGCCAGAAATCACTTCAGGATCACTAGAGCCAAATGACGTCATCATTCGAAAAGTCTCTATCATGCCGCTTACCGTACCTAGCAAACCAAGCAACGGGGCGACGGCGGCGGTTACGGCTATCGCATTGATCCACTTATCAAGTTGCTGTCTGTCTTGTTGCAACTGAACAAACAACTGATCATCCCGTTCCCGCACAGACGCCGCTTGTTTGGTAATTAACAACAGGCGAGCCTGCATCCCCTGGAACTGCTCCTGCGCCCCTTTGCCTGCCTGTAACAGCTTATCTAGCATCGCTTTAGAGCGTACCGGCACCACTTTGGGTAAACGCAGCAGTTGCACGGTTTTGATCACACCAATTGAGGTCGCGATGAAAGCAAAGAGTAAAATGGGCACCACCCAAATTCCTCCATTCACAATATGTTCAATGACGCCTTCTTTGGCAGACTCTCGGGTCAGTGCACGCCCTAAAGTAGGATCAAGTACTAGCTTATGGTTGCTATCGAGCATGGCCGAAGCATAGGCGCCAGATAACACACCACTGGCCTGAAGCCGTCCGGATACCTGTTCGGCTATCCCCACTTCATCCTGATATTTAAACCAGGTGACAGGCCCAATACTTAGCGCCTGGGCGTCGGCAATCTCGCCGTTATCCAACACTAAGGGGCTCGGCTTCCAATCAGGCAATGACACAGTACGCTCTGCCGCATTGATCACCGCAGACATTTTATCCACCGTCGCCATGGCATTCACATCTGTAAAACTCATGCCCTGTTGTTGTAAGAAGCGATTGAGTAAATTCTGTTGATAGGTTTGCTGTTCTTTCCATTCGGCAAGTCGGGTTTCGAGTTTACTTAAGCTCAGGGTTTTCTCATCGGCAAGGCGTCTAGCCACGGCGGTTTTTTCGCGCAACGCCAACACGTCGTTTTCTAACTGACGTAATGTGGCCGATAAGGATACACGGGCTTTCACAATACGGTTTTCACTACGAGTTAAATTCTGTTTTGCCGTTTCAATTTTGTTCAGCATTGCCTGTTGCTGTGCCATTGAAGACATGGGGAATATAACTAGGGCAACACAAACTAATACACTGGATAATTTCATATTAATGACCTCCTCCAGATACCTGATTTTGCGTTTCAAATGGCAAAGGTAGTGCAATAAATGCAGGTTGTTGACGACGTTCAAAAACAGCAAGGGCCTGATTAATTGCTCCACCATCGGCGTCAGCATCAAAATGCCATTCCCATTTACCGTTGATAGGATATCCGGTACCCGCCACGCTACCATCGTTGTTGGCAAACCATGCCAGCTGACTTCCCAAATATAATTGTTTAACAACGATATCTTTGCCTTCGGGCGTAGTAAGTACTTCTTCATTTACCGTTAGCTTGGTATCGAATTGAGATAAGCGTGATAATTTAGCCAGCGCCACCTGCAGTATTTTTGACGGGTTTTCACTGTCCTCACCGGTTAGCGCGCCATCTTCTTTATCCCAGTTAGCCTGGAGGGGAGGCGGTAAACTGTCGTACAAGCTGTTCACTCTGGAGACCAAAGACGCCAATGCGTTCGCCACATCTTCTTGCTGGCTTTCCAGCGCATTTTGTTCGGCCAGCAGTGCATTGCGACGGGCTTCTACGTCATCTTGCGAATCGGTGCTTTTTGCCAAAATAGCCTGCAACTGTGCCTTTTCTTTTTTCAGCAATTCTATGCGTTGACGAACAATGGGCTCCTGCTCTTGCCAGTCGAGGACCAGCTTTCGCTCCTGAGCTTCAATTTGTAACCATTCACGGGTTAAATTATCAACCTCATCGGTGACAGCTGCCTGTACGGGAGGTATGACAGCGATGGTCGCTAACAGCCACACCGCAGCACAACCCCATTGTATTTTTTTCATCTATGTCTTTCCTTCCACTACAAAAATCCGACGGGCCACAAAATGTGGCCCGTCAGTGAGCCTTATCAGAAGTGATAGGTTGCCGACAGCAACCAACTACGTCCCGGCTCGTTGTACGTATTCGCACCTGCGTTTGTTTGGGTCCCTTCCCGATAAATGTCTTTATCCAATACGTTTTTAACCGATAGGGTTAAATCAATATTTTGATAGGTATAAACACTGTTTAAATTAACAATGGTATAAGCCTCTCTCGGTTCAGGATTTTCAATCACAGCCCCGCTACTGGTGCTCAAGCTAGGGCTATCGGTTTCACCATAATGCTGGGCGCTGGCCACCAGTTCCCAGTCTTTATTTACCTGCCAAGAAAGCAGGGTATTGATGGTGTAATCCGGCACAATTGATAATGGCTGCCCCGTTGTTTTATCTTCAGATTCCAACATAACGGTGGCATTGGTTACCCACTCCAGATTGTCAGCAACGGGCACGGTTAATGTACCTTCCAGCCCCTCAACAATAGCTTTGGGCGTATTAGTCCAGCGAAACACTTGCACAAGATCACCGTCCTCGGTGCCTTCCAGTACTAACTCTGGCGCATAGTTTCCGGTCACAATTTTGTCTTTATAATCGTTATGGAAATAGGTAATGCCGGCATTTAAGCCATTATCAGGCGCATAATTAATCCCAATTTCTTTATTCACCGAGGTTTCATGTTCTAAGTCGGGGTTACCCAAAATGTTGCAGCCACCGCCTAAACTTGGGTAGTCCACCGGACAACCATTTCCTCGGGTGGTATACACATAGTTGGGATTCAGCTGATACAGATTGGGCGCTTTAAATGCGCGACTAATACCCGCTTGCACTGTCACATTGGGCGTCACTTGCCAACTGGTATTTAGGCTTGGGGAAACATTGGTTCCGGCTTCACTATGATTATCAATACGTAATCCTGGCGTTACCATGATGCTGTTGGTCAGCATGATATTGTCTTCAATATACACGCCGAACAGCTCTGAACTGGAGTGGGGATCCCTATTTTCTGGGTCAATATCAGTGCCATCAATGACAACCCCATCTCCCACGTTAATGCCCCCTTGCAGGGAAGAGGGATCGTCCATTCTTTCGCCGCGAAACTCACCACCAAGGGTTAGGGTTTGAGTTTTCCCAAACCATTCTACCGGAATGTTCCACTCTGATTTTGCGGTGACATTACGTAACGTAATCGTCACCATCTCGCCATCTTCGGTATTAAAGACGCCCTCACCACCACCGGCCAGACCTTCACTTAAACGCGTATTGTCGGTTTCTTCATACTGAATATATGAAAAGGAATCACCAAACTCGAAGTTACCATAGTGTGTCGCCGACAAGGTCTTGCGGCGCAATACATTGGTTTCCTGGCCAATATAAAGTTGTGTATTGGCGTTATCTACGCCTTGGAAGGCATTGTCACCGGCGTATTCATTACCTTGACGACTGTACGCCGCTTCCAGCTCCCACATGTTTACTTCGTTTTGGTCAAAGCGAAGTAACGAGCGTACATCGATATTTTCCACACCTTCTGAACCCGCAGCCACATTACTGCCTTCAACGGTATGCTCGCGGTTTAATTCAGGGGAATCCCCTTCCTGATCGTTGTAATTGAGTATAGTGCGATGTGAGAAACGTTCAGACAACGGGCCACTTAGTACGATATCCGCCCGTTTATTACCCCCTTCCAGGGAATTTTCCGGAATTTCTGTTTGCAGTGTAATAGTACCCGATGCTTCATCCGGTTTTTTGGTAATAATATTGATCACACCACCGGAGGCACCTGAGCCATAACGGGCTGCCGCAGGGCCGCGAATAACTTCAATGCTCTCAATGGCTTCTGGTGGAACCCAGTTGCTGTCGCCGCGGGTATTGCGTTCGCCGGAGCGTCCCATTTTCACGCTGTTACGAGAAAGTACCGGCTTGCCGTCAATCAGAATCAGGGTATTTTCAGGTCCCATGCCCCGAATATCGATCTGCCGATTGTTACCGTACTGGCCCGTACTGGAGTTCCCGGATAAGTTAATTCCCGGCATGGTTTTAACGAGTTCTGCAATATCGTTAGTCACAGGACGGCGTCTAAAATCCTCTGCGGTAATAACAGAGACGCCCTGGGCTTGTTTCAATTCTTGAGATGCGGCTTGGACTACCGTCATGTCCAGCATTTCCAATTCATCATCTGACTGAGTTTGCGCCATTACATTAGCAGCCAACCCAGGAAATAAAGCAGAAACCATTACAATCTTACCTAAATCAGGCATGTTTTTTCCTTGGTATTCGTGTGTTTTTAATTTGAAATGTACGGTCGAAAAGAATGGCGTAATGGGGGAACGCTCTTATTTTTGGCTAATTTAAACACATACCTCAATGAGAATCATTATCATTGTTAATGAATTTTTTTCAAGTATCTTTTTAGAAAAAATGAACAATAAGAGGGACACAGGGGAATAATCTGTTTACAAGAACGCCAATACACCCTTGCAAAAGGATAGACGTTTCCAGTGCAAGATTTTCCCATCAAGTAACCAGCAAGGATGTTTAAACCAATAACCGTGAACTAGAATGGGCTTTATCGTCTTTCACTGGTAAAATACGCCCCTAAAAGCAGACACATCAGCAATAATCATCGCGCTCAAGGGTTAACATGTCTTGGATACAGCTAAAAATCGACTCTAATTCGGAACAGGCAGAACAAATCGGCACCATGCTCAGTGCCAACGGTGCGCAGGCCGTCACCTTTGTTGATGCGCAAGATACCCCCATGTATGAGCCTAAACCGGGAGAAACCCTGCTTTGGCCAGACACCCAGGTGGTCGGGCTATTTGACGCTGCCGACGACATGAAAAGCGTGATCAAAAGACTAGAAAAATCCAAAATACTGGGCCCAGGTTTTAAATACAAGCTCGATCAACTGGAAGACAAAGACTGGGAACGGGAATGGATGGACAATTTCCACCCTATGCAATTTGGCCAGCGACTTTGGATCTGTCCAAGCTGGCGAGATGTGCCGGATCCAACGGCGGTGAATGTAATGCTCGACCCCGGTCTCGCCTTCGGTACCGGAACCCATCCCACCACCGCATTATGTCTCAAATGGCTTGATGCATTAGATTTAACCGATAAAACTGTGGTGGATTTTGGCTGTGGTTCCGGCATTCTGGCCTTAGCCGCCCTAAAACTCGGTGCCAAAGAAGTGATTGGTATTGATATCGATCCGCAGGCGTTGCAAGCCTCGATGGAAAACGCCCGGCGCAATGGGGTAGAAAGCCGTCTCAGCGTGTATTTACCCGAAGATCAACCCGCGCTGGAAGCCGACATTGTGATGGCAAATATACTCAGTGGCCCCCTTATTGAATTAAAATCAGTCATTAGTGCCTATTGCAAGGTAGGTGGAAAGCTCGTTTTATCTGGTATTTTAAAAGAACAGATAGAAAAAATTGAATCGGCCTATGGCGATGCTTTCACCTTGGACAAGAGTGCCACAGAAGGGGATTGGGCCCGGGTCAGTGGAACAAGAACCTACTGAAAATATTCATAAAAATGTAAGACTACTGACAAAAAAATGCCTTTTTTTTCTATCCCTATTTACCCAATAACTCGATGGCTCACGCAAATCTTCTTTTTCCTGTCAAGAGCCCAGACACAAATTTTGTGCGATTTTTAGCCTTTTCAAGGCTTGTGAAAACACGTAAACTTAGCGCCCCGTTTTGGCCCGGTGTATAAAATCTGCGCAGCGGTTGATGGTATATTATGCGAATTGGTCCTCACAGACTTAAGAACAATTTGATGCTCGCGCCTATGGCGGGCGTGACAGACAGGCCCTTTCGACAGTTATGTCGACGTATGGGGGCAGGCTTGGTTGTTTCGGAAATGCTGTCGAGTAATCCAAGGGTATGGAAGTCAGTGAAATCGATGCAACGCATGGATCACACTGGTGAAGAAGGTATTCGTTCCGTACAGATCGCAGGCGCAGATCCTGAGTTAATGGCTCAGGCGGCGCAATTTAATGTGGGTAACGGTGCGCAAATCATCGATATCAACATGGGTTGCCCGGCCAAAAAGGTGAATAAAAAGTTAGCTGGCTCCGCTTTACTACAGTTTCCGAAACTTGTTGAAAGCATTGTCCGAGCGGTAGTAGATGCGGTGGATGTGCCAGTCACCCTGAAAATCAGGACAGGGTGGAATACTGAAAATCGTAACGGGGCAGAAATTGCCCGCATTGCGGAACAAAACGGCATACAGTCATTAGCGGTTCATGGCAGAACGCGAGCCTGTATGTATCGGGGAAATGCCGAATATGACACGATCAAAGCCATTAAACAGGCCGTGTCTATTCCTGTCATAGCCAATGGCGACATTAACTCCCCGGAAAAAGCACGTACCGTGCTCGAGTATACCGGTGCAGACGGGATCATGATTGGTCGTGGCGCACAGGGAAATCCCTGGATTTTTAAACAAATTCAGCATTTCCTTGAGACAGGTGAGAACCTGCCTTCGCCATCGTTGTCTGAACAGCATGCGGTACTCCACGAGCACGTCAGTAATGTGCATGCCTTTTACGGCGACATTATGGGCGTGAGAATCGCGCGTAAGCACGTAGGGTGGTATCTCGCGGAGCACGACAAGGAAAATCAGTTCCGCCGAACGTTCAATGGTCTTGAGCAAGCTGAATTACAGCTTGAAGCCCTTGATGACTATTTTCAATCGCTGCTAATCAGAGATAAGCGACAAATCTCGCCAGCAGCATAGTAATGACTAACTAAGAGCAAGAAAGTATTATGTTCGATCAAAATGTGACTTCACCTTTCACCACGACAGTAACCACTCCTTCACAAACACAGGCACAGAAACCTCTGCGTGATTCAGTAAAGCAAGCGGTTAATAAATACCTTAAGCAACTGGATAACGCTAATATCGATAATTTGTACGAACTTGTTCTGGCTGAAGTAGAAGCCCCTTTACTTGAAGAAGTAATGACTTACACTCGTGGTAACCAAACTCGTGCAGCCATCATGATGGGAATCAACCGTGGTACACTGCGCAAAAAACTGAAGCAGTACGGCATGAACTAAGATTTACGGGCCTAGCCCAATTTAAAGAGCACCAAACGGTGCTCTTTTTGTATCTCACGTCAACTAACGCAAAGAGCTCAACATCACTATGCAAACACCTAAACCTATCAAACGCGCCCTGCTAAGTGTGTCCGATAAGACGGGCATTGTCGATTTCGCCAAGGCACTTCATGACAGCGGCGTTGAACTGCTATCCACAGGCGGTACGGCAAAATTACTGGCGCAAGCCGGTCTGCCGGTGAAAGAGGTTTCTGAACATACGGGGCACCCTGAAATTATGGATGGCCGGGTGAAAACCCTGCACCCTAAAATTCATGGCGGTATTCTTGGTCGTCGCGGTCAGGACGAGGGGGTAATGGCTGATAACCACATTGCCCCTATCGATCTTGTGGTGGTTAACCTGTATCCCTTTGCCGCTACGGTAGCCAATGAAGACTGTACCCTGGAAGATGCTATCGAGAATATCGATATCGGCGGCCCAACCATGGTGCGTGCAGCAGCGAAAAACCACAAAGATGTGACCATTGTGGTCAATGCGGCGGATTATCCCCGGGTATTAGCTGAAATGGAAAACCATCAGGGCTCACTGACTTATCAGACCCGTTTCGATTTAGCCATTAAAGCCTTTGAGCACACCGCAGAATATGATGGCATGATTGCCAATTACTTTGGTACCCGTGTTGAGTCTTGCTGTGAAGATACCTGTGAATGTCAAAGCGAATACCCTCGCACTTTCAACATTCAGATGACCAAAAAACAGGATTTACGCTATGGTGAAAACAGCCACCAGACAGCAGCATTTTATGTGGAAAACAATATCCAGGAAGCATCTGTAGCGACAGCAGAGCAATTACAGGGCAAAGAATTGTCCTTCAATAATATTGCTGATACCGATGCTGCCCTTGAATGCGTAAAAGAATTCGATGAGCCGGCCTGCGTCATTGTCAAACATGCCAACCCTTGTGGTGTGGCCATTGGCGATTCAATTCTTACCGCCTACGATCGCGCTTTTAAAACCGATCCCACCTCTGCCTTTGGTGGCATTATTGCCTTTAACCGTGAACTGGACGAAGCCACAGCAAAAGCCATTGTGGAACGTCAGTTTGTTGAAGTCATTATCGCTCCTACAGTAAGCGATGAAGCCAAAACCGTGGTTGCAGCGAAGAAAAATGTGCGTCTGCTTGCTTGTGGTGACTGGCAAGGCCAACTTACCGAAGGCCGCGACTTCAAACGCGTCAATGGTGGGTTGCTGATACAAGAACGTGACTTTGGCATGGTTGAAGCCGACGATTTACAAGTTGTATCAAAAGTGAAGCCCACAGAAGAACAATTACGTGACCTTATGTTCTGCTGGAAAGTGGCAAAATATGTCAAATCCAACGCCATTGTGTATGCCAAAGACAGCATGACCATTGGCGTGGGTGCAGGCCAAATGAGCCGGGTTTATTCGGCGAAGATAGCCGGCATTAAAGCCGCTGATGAAGATCTGGAAGTGGCCGGTTCCGTGATGGCCTCAGATGCCTTCTTCCCGTTTAGAGACGGTATCGATGCGGCGGCCGCGGCGGGTATCAAAGCGGTGATCCAGCCAGGTGGCTCCATGCGCGATGATGAAGTCATTGCAGCAGCTGATGAACATGGCATTGCCATGGTCTTTACCGGTATGCGTCATTTCCGTCACTAATCCGACATGTTGTTAACGACAAAGGTTGTGGTAGTACCCACAACCTTTTTGCGTTTTCTTCCTTTGCTACCTGGGTTAACCTAGTCGCACCCTATTTGGTAGTACTGGGTATAAGTGTAAGAAAACGAAAAGCTCCGTGACGACAAAAGGATCAACCATGAAAAACACAATCCGTGTGATTGCCGCTTCACTTTTTGCTGCTACCACTGTGATGGCCCCCATAAATGCCAACGCAGATGCTGTTTTAGATGCCGCTAAAAATGCACTTCGTAGTGACGACGCTAAAGCCCGTGACGAATATCGTCATCCTCAGCAAACACTGCGATTTTTCGGCATCAAGCCAGACATGACAGTCGTGGAAATCTGGCCCGGTGGCGGCTGGTATACCGATATTTTATTTCCACTACTTGCCAAAGAGGGTAACTATATTGCCGCCCACTTTTATATTGATGATGAAAGCGGCGATTATTACAAAAGATCGCTGGCCTCCTTTCAGCAAAAAACCCAGGATGGTAGCCCTTATGAAGGCGTAACCATCACCGCATTTCATCCCCAAAAAGCGCTAGCCATAGCCCCTGAAGGCAGTGCTGATGCAGTGCTCACCTTCCGCAATATCCACAACTGGTATATGGGCGGCGAGCGAGATGCCGTGGTAAGCGCATTTTCTTCTTTTTATAAAGCGCTCAAACCCGGTGGCATCCTAGGTGTGGTGGAACATCAATTGCCAGAAACCGCTGCCGACGAAAACATGAAAAGCAGCGGCTATATGAAAAAATCCTTCGTCATTGATGCGGCGAAAGCAGCGGGCTTTGAACTGGCAGCAGAAAGTGCTGTGAATGCAAACCCGCTGGATACCGCCGATCACCCCCGCGGTGTATGGACCCTTCCTCCTTCTCTTCGCTTAGGCCAGAAAGACCAGGAAAAATACATGGCCATTGGGGAAAGTAATCGAATGACATTAAAATTTGTTAAACCTGAATAATGAGTAACGGAACGCTTTGATGAACGTACTAGTTATTGGCAGCGGTGGCCGTGAACACGCCTTGGCGTGGAAAGCCGCACAATCTGAAGCTGTATCAACGGTATTTGTTGCACCGGGTAATGCCGGCACAGCCACCGAACCTAAACTTCGCAATGTGGCCATTGGTGTCACCGATATCGAAGGCTTACTGGCTTTTGCACAGGACAATAAAGTCGATATGACCATCGTTGGCCCTGAAGCCCCCTTGGTAGAAGGGGTTGTGGACGCCTTTACCGAGGCAGGGCAAATGATTTTCGGCCCCACTCAAGCCGCCGCCCAACTGGAAGGTTCCAAAGCGTTCACCAAGGATTTTCTGGCCCGTCACCAGATCCCCACGGCGGAATATCAGAACTTTACCGAAATTGAACCCGCCATTGCCTATGTGCGGGAAAAAGGCGCGCCCATTGTTGTCAAAGCAGATGGGTTAGCCGCAGGTAAAGGTGTGATTGTTGCCATGACCCTGGAAGAAGCTGAAACCGCCATCCGCGATATGCTAGCCGGTAATGCCTTTGGCGATGCAGGCAGCCGGGTGGTAATCGAAGAATTTCTTGATGGCGAAGAAGCCTCCTTTATCGTTATGGTGGACGGCAAAAACGTGGTGCCTTTTGCCACCAGCCAGGATCACAAGCGGGCGGGTAACGGAGACACAGGGTTAAATACCGGCGGTATGGGCGCATATTCGCCCGCTCCCGTGGTTACCCAAGCCATTCATGACCGGGTCATGGAAGAAGTGATCTTGCCCACCGTTGAAGGTATGGCCGCAGAAGGAAATCCTTACACCGGCTTCTTATATGCAGGCTTAATGATCATGGCCGATGGTACGCCTAAGGTCATTGAATATAATTGCCGATTTGGCGATCCGGAAACCCAACCTATCATGATGCGTTTACAATCGGATCTGGTTGCATTGTGTCAATCCGCCTGTAAGGGCGAACTGGCGGGCAAAACCATCGAATTTGATCCACGGGCTGCCGTGGGCGTGGTATTAGCAGCCGGTGGCTACCCTGGCAGTTATGATAAAGGTGAGGTGATTCACGGCTTAGAGGATGCGGCAGAAAAAGACGGTAAAGTCTTCCATGCCGGTACGGCTATGCAGGATGGTGAAGTCGTTACCGCCGGTGGCCGTGTGTTATGTGCCACCGCCTTAGGCAATAGTGTTACCGAAGCACAACAAAAAGCCTATGAGCTGGTAAACACCATCAATTGGAAAGACGTATACTTTCGTACAGATATTGCCTATCGCGCCATCGAGCGAGAAGCGAGAGGCTAATAAAAATATAAAAAATAAGTACTTAAGGGCGCACAAAGCGCCCTTTTTTAGTTTAACTGCCGGTTAAATCAAGGCGTCTTTTAGCCGAAGCAGGGTGTAATTTTGACACTGGTAGGTTATAAGTAATGCTCTTGACCTGTCATCATCTTGGACTAAACCCATGACGTCTAACGAAAGCAAGGCGGCATAATGAGCAAATTGCCGTTGCGCGCAAAATCTTATCGTATTTTGCGTCCTTATATGGAGAACCAAGCCGGCGAGTGGCCAAGCCGCCTGTTCGACACCTGTCTGATTGTACTGATCCTGGCCAATGCCATTGCGATGATGCTCGAAACGGTACCCGATATTGCTCACCGTTGGGGTACGGCTTTAGGTATTTTCGATACACTTTCGGTAACCATTTTTACCATAGAATACATTACCCGCGTGTGGTGCTGTGTGGAAAACCCCGAAACTAAACACGCGGAAAAATCCCTGTTTAAGCAGCGTTTACATTACATGCTGTCACCGATGGCTATTGTGGATCTCATCGCCATATTGCCTTTTTATCTGGGCATGTTCATTAATTTAGACCTACGAGTGTTGCGAATATTACGGCTTACGCGCCTGATAAAACTGGGGCGGTACTCTCATTCAATACAATTACTGTGGCAGGTGTTACGTAATGAATCTCGCACTCTGTTTGCTGCCATGAGTGTTTTGGTTATTATTATGACCTTTGCCGCAACCGGCATATACTATTTAGAGCGTGAACAGCAGCCGGAGGTTTTTGGGTCCATACCCAATGCCATGTGGTGGGCGCTGGTAACGCTGACAACCTTGGGCTACGGCGATGTAATTCCTGTGACGCCCATGGGCAAGGTATTTAGCGGGCTAGTAACCTTACTTGGCGTAACACTCTATGCATTACCCGCAGGTATATTATCGTCAAGCTTCACCGCCCAATTGCACATTCGCCGAGAACGTTTTCGTGCGCTGGTAAATGATGCTATGGCAGATGGCTATCTGACTGACAATGATTACCACCATATCGAAAAAATTCGAGAATTATTGTATCTAGATAAAGAAGAGGCAGAGTTGATTGTTCAACTACTTAAACATAGGCAGGACGGACATTCAGAGCCTACGGACGATGATTCTTTGGGCTGATCACAAGATCAGCGAGAGTATGACTTCACTTGATTCTTGGCGCAAGCCAGCTTATAACAGTATTTCAATATTACCGAACGTCGATTATGTCAGCTAAACATCCTATTATTGCTATCACCGGTTCTTCAGGTGCGGGCACCACCACAACCACCAATGCAATCAGGCATATATTCAGAAATCTGAGTGTCAATGCTGCGGTTGTAGGGGGAGATAGCTTCCATCGGTTTACACGACCTGAAATGGAAGTAGAAATACGTAAAGCCCAGGAGCAAGGCCGTCATATCAGCTATTTTGGTCCTCGGGCTAATGATTTTGAGCTGTTAGAAAGCTTATTCCGTGAATATAGCAATACGGGGACAGGGCAATTCCGCCAATACCTTCATACCTTTGATGAAGCTGTACCCTTTAATCAAATGCCCGGCACTTTCACTCCCTGGCAGGCGTTACCAGAAAATACCGATTTATTGTTTTACGAAGGACTCCACGGTGGGGTGGTCACCGATGAAAACAATGTGGCTAAGCACGTTGATTTGTTGGTTGGCATGGTCCCCATTGTGAATCTGGAATGGATCCAAAAAATTGTGCGCGATACCACTGACCGAGGCCACTCCCGTGAAGCGGTAATGAGCAGCATTGTTAGAGGTCTTGATGACTACTTTCAATACATTACGCCCCAGTTCTCTCGCACACACGTGAACTTTCAGCGGGTTCCCACAGTAGATACGTCTAACCCCTTCAGTGCCCGTGAAATTCCCACTCAGGACGAAAGTTTTGTGGTAGTACGTTTTCGCCGCGAAATGAAAAACGTTGATTACCCCTACCTGTTACAAATGATCGATGGCGCATTTATGTCTCGGGTCAATACCATTGTGGTGCCTGGTGGAAAAATGGGGCTGGCCATGGAACTCATCCTCACACCACTGATTGAAGAAATTTTAGATCAGAAGCGCAGAGCCGGTAGTCAAATGGATTGGGTGGGCGAAAACTAAGTATTCAAAGACGTGTTTTCACGCGTCTTTCACTCCTTTCATACCAGTTGATTTACAATTTATTATCAATCTGTTTCCATCACTTCATTGCATTCTGAATATAACCTGCAATACCGCGTTTCTAACGTGCTGGCGGTTTAGTTTATAACTAGAAATCCCTATAATTAGGCTCTTTTTTTTCAGAGATTAAAAACATGCTGGATATCCTGCTCATCGGCATAGCCATACTTGCCCTTGTGGGCGTTATTTTTGAAGAAGCCCTTCATATTAATAAAGCCAAAACCACACTCTTTCTGGGTACTTTAGCTTGGATAATATTGTTTATCGATGCTAATCAGGGGCCGGAATTAGCCGAGATTAGCGAGCATTTAACCGAAAACATTACTGAAATATCCACCCTATGGCTGTTTTTGGTCGCCGCAATGACCTTTGTTGCCTACCTTAACCGCAAAGGCATGATTGAAAATATGTTGAATATCATCATGCCCGCTGAAATCAGTCTTCGAAAACTCATTTTCTTCACCGCCATTTTTAGTTTCTGCTTTTCCTCTTTGGCGGATAATATCACCGCCACCCTCGTCTCCATTGCCATGGTGCTGTCCCTGGGCCTGCCCTTTAATCAGACCATGCGCTTTGCGGTACTGGTTGTGTTTGCAGTGAACTCCGGCGGTGTTTCGCTGATTACCGGTGACGTCACTACATTGATGATCTTCCTTGACGACAAAGTCACCATCACTCAGCTTTTACTGTTAATTATTCCTTCATTAACAGCCGTACTTTTCTTAGCCAGCATGCTAAGCATTGGCTTGAAAGGTAAAGTGAAAATCAAGAAAACCCGACGTGAAATGCGAGCCGTGGACTATGTTATTGCCGGTACCTTTATCTCTACCATTATTCTTACGTTGGTCGCAAACGTGTTGTTTTCCATTCCCCCCATGCTTTGCTTCTTATCAGGTATGGCGGTGATGTTTTTGGTGGCAACATTTATGGGCGAGGAAGAATACGAAGATCCCATCCTTGATTACATTCGCCTAATTGAGTTTGATACCTTGCTATTCTTCTTAGGCGTGTTGCTGCTAGTCGGCATGTTAGATCACATTCACGCGTTAGGTGCCTTACTGGATATATATAACGTTCTGCCAGCCACCGGCGCAAACTTCGTCATGGGCGTACTGTCATCAATGATCGATAACGTACCGCTAACCGCCGCGTTATTAAAAGCCGATATAGCCATGTCTACCGCAGAATGGATGGCCTTTACCTACGCTGTAGGCGTGGGCGGCTCGCTACTCATTATCGGTTCTTCTGCGGGGATCGTTACCATGAGTAAAGTCAGCGGTTTAACCTTTGCCAAATATGCCAAATTCGCGCTACTCCTATTGGTATCTTACAGCCTAGGCTTTTCCTTAGTATTGCTAATGGCACATTTGGTACTTAACTGACATTTTTTGTAACACTCAATAGGGATATGTAACATCTCTTTGCTTTTGTCTGCCCGCTGATATAGTTATAGTTAACGCAGCGGGCAGCAGACAAAAACACGCCAACAAACATTCCGTTTTTGCCATTAACGCTTCCTGCACTATTACATTCTTGTCGTCGCAATACGCTTAAATACAGTGGGTATTAGAATATGAGTCAGGAAACCTCGAAGATACTGGTAGTCGATGACGATATGCGCTTACGCAGTCTGTTAGAGCGCTATCTGGTAGAACAGGATTATCAGGTACGTTCTGCGGCCAATAGTGAGCAGATGGACCGGCTTCTTGAACGAGAAAACTTTCACCTGATTGTATTGGATTTAATGCTTCCTGGCGAAGACGGTCTGTCTATTTGCCGTCGGCTTCGTCAAGCTGACAACGATATTCCCATTATCATGCTCACCGCCAAAGGTGATGAAGTAGACAGGATCATCGGTCTGGAAATGGGCGCGGACGATTACTTACCAAAACCCTTTAATCCAAGGGAATTATTGGCCCGCGCCAAGGCCGTATTGCGCCGAAAATCAACCGATGTGCCCGGCGCGCCCTCTAAAGAGCAGCAAATTGTGGCGTTTGGTGAATACCGCCTGAACCTGGCAACACGGGAAATGACAGGGGCAGGTAAACCCATGCCGTTAACCAGTGGCGAGTTTGCCGTTTTAAAATCCTTAGTCACCCACCCCCGAGAGCCCTTATCCCGGGATAAATTGATGAATCTTGCCCGGGGACGGGACTACAGCGCACTTGAACGAAGTATTGACGTACAGGTATCTCGTTTACGACGGATGTTAGAAAAAGATCCGGCTAACCCAAGGTATATTCAAACGGTGTGGGGACTTGGCTATGTCTTTGTGCCCGATGGCGAGGAACAGAGCTAGAGAGAACACGGACTATGCGCCTTATTCCCGCCAGTGCTTTCGGCCAAACTGTCTTACTGATTGGCGTTCTGCTGCTTATCAATCAAATTGTTTCCTATTTGTCTGTTACCTACTACTTCGTTCGCCCCACCACCCAACAGATCAGCAGTTTGTTAGCAACCCAAATGCAAAGCATTTTAAGTCAGGAGCTACTCAACAAACCCATTGAACAACGGTTGCAATACGCCCAGCAAACCAACGTGGATATCATGACCACCGAGCGGGCGTTGCAACAAGGTTTACAACAAGCCACCCATTACCATTTTATGTCCGATCAGGTCTCTGCCAATTTGGGTATACGAACGGACGTTCGCATAAGCAGTAACCAAAGTTCAGTGGGCAATACCCCCTACCGCGTATGGCTTTCTCTGTCGGCCTACCCCAATGTATGGGTAAGCATTCCCCTAGCCAATGACAACTATTCTGGGATCTCGCCCCCCCCCGGCATGTATCTGATGGTCATTGGGATATTAAGCGTGACCGGCGGCTGGTGGTTTGTCAGGCATATGAACCGGCCGTTAAAGGCTCTACAACAAGCAGCGTTACAAGTGGGAAAAGGACAATTCCCTCCCCCCCTAAAAGAACAAGGGAGTTCGGAGATGCGGGAGGTGACACGGGCCTTTAATCGCATGAGTCAGGGCATAAAGCAACTGGAAGATGAACGCACACTGATGACCGCGGGTATTTCCCACGATTTACGCACGCCGTTAACCCGTATCCGTCTTGCTTCTGAAATGTTGCCTGAAAACAGCCAGTGGGTCAGTGATGGCATTAATAGTGATATTGAAGACATGAATGCCATTATTGATCAGTTTATCGAATACGCCCGCAATGATCATGCTGAGCACTGGGAAAACGATGATCTCAATACCCTTATTAACGATATTACCGCTTCTCATCATCGTCAAAGCGAGCATCAAATCACCGTAAAACTAAATGACTTACCCCGAATTCCCTTACGTAAAATCGCCCTTAAACGGGTACTGGATAATTTATTGGAAAACGCATTTCGCTACGGGGGCAATGCCATCACCATCAGTACGTTTTACGACAAAAAACAAAATCGGGTTTATTGTCGTGTTCGGGACTTTGGCCCGGGTATTCCCGAAGCCTCCCTAGACGACGTTTTTATGCCCTTTAAACAGGGTGACAGAGCCCGCGGCAGTATTGGCTCAGGTTTAGGACTGGCCATCACCCGCAAAATAATTAACATGCATTTTGGCGGTATTTCATTGCGCAACCACCCCCAAGGCGGGCTGGTCGCTGAATTCTGGTTACCCATTAATCACTAACACCAGAGAGATTAAGGGGTATCGGCGGCATATTCCGAACCGTCGGTGACAAACCGGGGGAAGTTAAACGCAATACTCACCAAGCCAAAAAATAGCAGTAGCATGGGATACCAGGCATACGCCGATACCGCCAAAGGGGATAGACCACCCACCGCTGAAATAGTAAGAATTTGTGCGCCATAGGGAACCACGCCCTGAAAACTGCAAGAAAAGACATCCAAAATACTGGCGGTGCGACGGGGATCAACGCCATATTCGCTATTAAGTTTACTGGCAATAGGGCCCGCCGCCACAATGGATATGGTGTTGTTGGCAGTGGATAAATCTAAAATACTGACCAAGGCAGCAATACTGAACTCCGCGCCCCGACGACTTTTCACGCGGTAAGTCAGTACCCGAATAAGCCAGGCGATACCGCCATAGGCATACATCAAACTCACAATGCCACCAATGGTGAGTGCAATCATCGACAAATTTTGCATCCACCCCATACCGGTTTGAATACTTTGCCACATGGCCATAACGCCAAAACTGTCAGTACTCAAACCAATGATCCCCGCAGTGGCAATCCCTAACGCCAATACAATGATCACATTCAGCCCCGCCAATGCACTGATAATAATCATAAGGTAGGGCAAGATACGCACTAGATCATAGCCACCTTGTTGTAATGCACTGCCACCCGATACGGGAATAAAAACCAGTATCATTAACGTAAGGATGCAGGCCGGTAAGGTAATTAATAAGTTGGCTTTGAATTTGTCGGTAAGCTGAACCCCCTGACTACGAGTGGCAGCAATGGTGGTATCAGACACAAAGGATAAGTTGTCTCCAAACATGGCGCCGCCCACAACCACTCCGGCCAATAACGCAGGAGAAACTCCCAAGCCCTCAGATAGACCCAGACCGATGGGTGCTAAGGCGGTTATGGTGCCCGTGGATGTCCCCATAGAAAAGGAAATAAAACAGCAAATTAAAAATAATCCGGGCAAAATCATGGGCGTTGGGATCACACTGAGGGCCAGATTAACCGTGGCGTCCCGGGCACCAATATCAATCGTAAGGGAATAAAACGCCCCTGCCAGTAAAAATATCAGCACCAGCAGAACAATATTACGGTTACCCGCTCCTTCGCAAAACAGATTCAGCTTTTCCGTTAAAGACAGGGTTTTATGTTTAGGATTAAGTAGCAGTGCGTAGCCCGCCGAAAGGAAAAAGGCCACCAAAACCGGCATTGATGTAATGTCATCGGTAGCGATACCGGCGACCAGCACAGTGATAACAAAAAACAAAATGGGCGTAAGCCCTAAAAAATTAGCAGGCGCGTGTTGTTGCACAGGTCCCCATCAAATAGGCGTCATGTTATTTGACGCGAAGTGTAGCCTAATCAAAGAGGAAATTTCACTAGCGAGTGTCAAAAAGTCTTACCCATATTATATCGATTGCCGATAAGATATACCTGCGGCCAGTACAGTGCTGCTTACTTGAGCTTCATGCCATAATGGACATCAAGTTCAAGGGAAATCACTTAAACAGGGAATAAAGAATGAAAAAAATCATTGGAGCGTTAATTTTAAGTCTAAGCAGCATTATATCCATGCAAGCCTCTGCCAACGCCTTTGGCGAATGCCTCGTCGATGCCTTAAACGGTAAAGAGCGCAAAGAGTTGGCTAAATGGATCTATTTTGCCATGGCCGCCCATCCGGAAATTATTGACTATGCCAATATCGAAGATAGCGACAGATTAGCGTCGGATAAAACCATTGGTGCGCTGATAACGCGCCTGCTAGGAGAAGATTGTCCAGAAGAGTTTAAAAACGCTTTGAAGGTTGATCCTATGGCCACGCAGCGTGCCTTCGAACTGGTAGGTCAGGTTGCCATGGGCGAACTGATGCAAAACCCCCAAGTTACCCAAGCTATCAGCAATTATGCCAACTATATGGATATGTCGGTCATTCAAGCGGCGGCCTCACAATAAAAAAACAGCCCGTCATTGCTGGCGGGCTGCTTTGCTCATACCCTAAATAACACTAGCTTTTGTAACCTGGACCGGCCTTAACAATGCTTTCGCTCACATCATATTTCGCGAAGTTTGCCTGAAATTCGCCAATCAGGTTGTCCAAATATTTTTTGTATTCCCCTTTGTCAGCCCATGTTCTAGAAGGAACAAGCAAGGTGCTGTCCACCCCAGGTACCGTAATCGGCACTTCCACATTAAGGCCATCAATATATTGGGTAGGCACATTAGCTAAAGCACCAGTGACAATAGCATCAACAATGGCACGGGTTGTGGGAATATCAAAACGTTTGCCTTTTCCGTACGGGCCACCGGTCCAACCGGTATTGACCAGATACACCTTGGCACCAAAAGACTTGACCCGTTTGATCAGCAAATCGGCATAAACGCCAGCTGGACGAGGGAAGAATGGCGCGCCAAAGCAGGTGGAAAAGGTCGACTCAATATCACTGGTAGAGCCGATCTCTGTGGAGCCCACTTTTGCGGTATAGCCGCTTAAAAAGTGGTAAGCCGCAGCCTCTTCACTTAACACGGACACCGGTGGTAACACGCCGCTAACATCACAGGTAAGAAAGACCACGGAACGCGGTTCACCACCCCGGTTTTCCGCAACTCTTTTTTCAATATGTTCCAGCGGATAAGCGGCACGAGAGTTTTGAGTGAGCGATGTATCGGCATAGTCCGGTGTACGGTGGTCATCTAAAACCACATTTTCCAAAATCGTACCAAAACGGATGGCATCCCAAATAACCGGTTCATTTTTCTGCGAAAGATCGATGCATTTTGCATAGCATCCCCCTTCAATATTAAACACGCTTCCCGGTGCCCAGCCGTGTTCATCGTCACCGATTAAAAAGCGTTTAGGATCCGCAGAAAGGGTGGTTTTCCCAGTACCGGATAATCCAAAGAATAAGGTGACATCGCCGCCTTCACCCACGTTAGCAGAGCAGTGCATGGGTAAAACTTCTTTTGCTGGCAACAGAAAATTCTGTACGCTGAACATGGCTTTTTTCATTTCGCCGGCATAGCGCATACCTGCCAGTAAGACCTTTTTCTCTGCGAAATTAATAATCACGGCACCATCGCTATTTGTACCATCTCGCTCGGGTTCACAAAGAAAGCCGGGCACATTGAGTACATCCCAGACTTCGTGATTTTCACTGTTCCACTCTTTAGGGCGGATAAACAGGTTACGGGCAAAAACATGCTGCCAGGCGGTTTGTGTTCTCACTTTTATTGGCAAAGCATGCTGTGGATCTGCGCCCACCTGCAAATGGGACAAAAAATGCTCTTGCTCGTTGATATAAGCTTCCACACGATCCCAAAGTGCAGAAAACGCCTCAGGATCAAAAGGTTTGTTTACGCTACCCCAGTCGATATCCCCTTCGGTTGACGGTTCACGAACAATAAACCTGTCCGCCGGCGAGCGCCCCGTTCTATGTCCCGTTTCAACGACCAAGGCACCATTATCGGCTAGTTTCCCTTCGCCGCGTTGCAATGCAATTTCGATTAGCTCCGCCGATGTTAAGTCGGTAAGCGGTTGTACTGAATTATCTGAGTGAATACGTGGTGCCGCTGTCATCTGTAAGCCTTTTGGTAAATTTTCAGTTTTGCTTTCAAAAATACTTCTATCTTCGATTGTATATAAAACAGGGCTTTCATCAACATTTAAGTGCTAAATAATGACCATTTATTGATCTAAATTACAGTTTATTGGTGGGATAATTACAAAATAGGGTGACACCAAATAAAAACAAAACCCATTTTATAATAAAATTCAAAGAGATAGCTTAGTTAAAAAACTGTAAACAGTTATGTAATATTGCTTTAACACAAAAAGAAAAACAATAAAAAAGCGGCATTGAGCCGCTTTTTTTATTGCCAATACATAGAGCATTATCTAACTAGTTTTCAGCACCTTACTGATCTTTTCGCGTTTCCACAAACTGCCCTTCATGGATAGCTTCAATATCCATACTGTCAAAGACATATTCAGCATGGCAATACTGACAATTCATTCTAACCGCACCGTCTTGCTCCACAATTTGCAACAGCTCGGCTTTATCCACATTACGTAGTGCATCGGCACTACGTTGCTTTGAGCATGAACAGGCAAAAGAAACCCCATGTGGCGGAAACACTTCCACTTCTTCTTGGTGGAACAAGCGATAAAGAATGTCATTCACCGGCAACGTAAACATTTCTTTTTCAGACAGGGTCTCGGCAAGCTTACAGACGTGTTCAAATTCAGTATCCTGACTCACGTCGGTATTCGCCGCCTGAGTGGGCATAACCTGCAATAACATACCCGCTGACCGAGCATGTCCGGGGTTGTTTAAATCTGTCATCAACATCACTTTCGTGGCCAATTGTTCAGATTGGGCAAAATACCCTTCCAAACATTCGGCTAGAGTCGGCTTATCCAACGGCACCACACCCTGGTAACGTTCACCTTCTTCTGGGGTAATGGTGATCACCATTACCGCCTCGCTTAGAAGCTCTTGAAAGGCGTCAGGTAAATGACTTAGGGTTTCATCCCATCTTGCCACGCCACGCAAGGTGTAATCGTGGGTGGCATTAATCACCGCATAACTCACCGGCCCTTTACTTTGAATTTGAATGCCGATTTCGCCTTTAAATTTCAAAATAGCCGTAAGCAAACAGGTTGCAGCTGCCATTTCGCTAAGTAAATGCTGGATCGGTACCGGGTATTCATAACTGTGTACGATGTTTTGCAAACTATCTTCTAAACGTACCAGTTCGCCTCGCACATTGGCGGCGTTCAACAGATACCGGTGAAGTTCATCATATTGGTTGTTGGTCATGCCTGTTATCCTGTTTTAGCAGACTACTGCTGCTTAAATTTAATAATCTGTCTGCGCTGTTTTTTATCCGGCCGGTGCTCTGGCCTAGGACTATGAAACGCACTTAATTTACGTGCCGCCTGATTCGCTTCCCGCTGTGCAATACTCTTGTCCGTTTCTTTATATAAGCCTTGGGCCAACGCGGCGCTTTGCCGTTTATCACTGGTTTTAAGCACTTTAACTTCTTTAATATCCCAACCGGCGGGAACTTTTATCATGGCGCCACGCTCTACTGTTTTACCTGGCTTGGCACGCTGGCCGTTATAGTGAACTTTTCCAGCCTGAATCATTTCTCTGGCAATGGAGCGCGTTTTAAAGAAACGAGCAGCCCAGAGCCATTTATCAAGGCGGACATTAACGTCAGTGTCATCAGGATTACCATTGCTCATGTAATATTTTTGTCACTCTTTCGTTTTACTGTTGTGACCCCCGCCTCGACTAGGCTATGATGAGTCGGCTATCGTGTGCATAATTCTAAATCAATGATTAAAAAAGCAGTATCTTCGACAACACATGACACTCGACAAAATTAACACTCAATCTCTGGCGCTATTTTTCAGCCGGCATCAAAAACAACTGCACCTCGTCGTTGTGGTACTGCTGAGCCTGTATTTATTGGCATTTGCTGCACGGTTAGTGTGGCAAATTATACCCGAACCTGACGCCGCTACCATACCTGCCGATTTATCCGCAGGACCACAACTTGTTCAACAAGGGCAAAGTGGGGTCAATGTAGCACAAATACAACAGCTAAATTTATTTGGAAAACCCATTCAAAACGATGCCCTAGTGGATGAAAAGCCCATAACCGATGCACCGGAAACCAAACTAAAATTAACCCTGACCGGCGTCGTCGTCAGCTCAATCAAAGAAGAGGCTGCGGCCATTATTGAGTATCGCGGGGTTCAGGATGTCTATGGCTTGGGTGAAAAAATTGAAAACACCAATGCCACCTTACATCAGGTGCACGATGATCGGGTCATCATTAAAAATGGCATACGTAAAGAAACCCTGATGCTCGACGGCATCGACTATGATACCAACAAAAAACGGGTGGTGAAAAATGAACTCCCGGATAAACGTCGTCCCAATATTCCCCCCAGAAACACTACCCCGCCATCGGGCAAGGGTAGACAAGTAAAAATCGATGAAGGGATCGCCAACCAGTTACGAAAAAAACCGGCGACTTTTACCGATTATATTTCTATCACCCCCGCCATTAACGGCGGCCAACTGATAGGGTATACAATTAAACCGGGGAACAACCCTGCGTTGTTCGAATCTTCCGGTCTTAAGTCGGGCGATGTGGTAATACAAATTAATGGGCTGGATTTGACAGACACGCAACAATCTTCAGCCGCCATGAATGAACTTCGTCAGGCAAGTACCATTGAACTGACACTGACCCGTGACGGTGAGTATATTACCGTGTATCTGGATATGCCGGAGCCGGATAATGCATAATAAAAGTAGGAAGACAGACTCATGAGGCAAAAGCGCCGAACCTTATTTTCTCGGATTTCAGCGGCGATGTGTGCTGCCGCGCTGTGTGTTTCGGCAACAGCCGCAGAGTACATGCCGAATTTCAAAGATACCGATATCAACGAATTTATTACCATCGTTGGTAAAAATTTGAAAAAAACGATCATTGTCGAGCCCAACGTTAGGGGCAAGATCAGTGTGCGTTCCTACGACATGCTCACCGAAGATCAGTACTATCAGTTTTTCCTGAATGTATTGCAGGTTTATGATTTTGCGGTGGTAGAAATGCCCAGCGGCGTCCTCAAAGTGGTGCGCTCGAAAGAAGCGAAAACCTCCAATATTCCCGTTGTAGAAGGCGATACCTTAGACGGCGATGAAATGATTACCCGGGTCGTGCCGGTTTACAATGTACCGGTAAGAGAACTTGCCCCCATTCTGCGCCAGCTAAACGATCAGGCCGGAGGCGGTAACGTGGTGGCCCACGATCCCTCAAACGTAATGATGCTCACAGGGCGCGCGGCGGTGGTTAATCGGTTAGTAGAAATCATTGAACGTGTTGACCGTGCCGGTGACGAAGAAGTGGAAATCGTCAAATTGCACTATGCGTCAGCCTCGGAAATGGTGCGTATTGTCGACAGCATCAACAGTACCCAAAGCAAAACCACTACCACGGGAAAATCGACCCCTCGGGCGGTGGCAGATGATCGGACTAACTCCGTGATCATCAGTGGCGATGCCCAATCAAGAGAGCGCATTGTCAAACTGATCCAGCAAATGGATGAGGAATTGGAAACCAATGGCAACACCCAGGTCATCTTCCTAAATTACGCCAAAGCAGAAGATGTCGTTAAAGTTTTACAAGGGGTTTCTGCCAGTATTCAGGCGGAAGAAAAAGGCGCGACGCAAACCGCTAAAAACACCAGCAGCCGCGATATAAGCATTGAACCCCACGTTCCCTCAAATGCCGTGGTGATTACCGCCGAGCCAGATATGATGAGCTCGCTAACGGAAATCATTCGCCAGCTTGATGTGCGCCGTGCCCAAGTGCAAGTCGAAGCCATTATTGTAGAAGTGTACGAAAGCAATGGTGCCACGTTAGGGGTGCAGCTGGTCACCGAAGACGGCGGTGGTACACAATTTAGTAATGGTATTATTCCTGTGGGCTCGCTGGCGGTGGCCATTAAAGAAGCGGAAGATACCACTGATACCGAAGCTTATATTACCGATGATGGTGACGTGGTGTCGGTGACCACAACCGATGACGGCGATTACAGCTCACTGTCTAGCTTACTTAGCGGTACCAACGGCTTACTGGCAGGGGTTATACAAAACGGCTGGGGGGCAGTAATTCAGGCGGTAAATACTGACACCAATTCCAATGTACTGGCGACACCTCACCTTACCACCATGGACAACGAAGAAGCCTTTTTCATTGTGGGTCAGGAAGTACCGGTGATCACAGGCACAACCACCGGTGACGATAATTCCAACCCCTTCCAAACGGTAGATCGTCAGGAAGTAGGGATAAAACTCAAAGTTACCCCACAAATTAACGAAGGGGATGCGGTTCAGTTAACCATAGAACAAGAGGTCTCCTCTGTCAGTGGTACCACGTCCGTGGATATCTCCATTAACAAAAGACAAATCAAAACCACTGTTATTGTGGATGATGGTGGCACTATCGTTCTTGGCGGCCTCATTGATGAAGATGTACAAGAAAGTGTCTCTAAGATCCCCCTCCTTGGTGACATCCCGTATATTGGGAACTTGTTTAAGTCTACCTCTACCACTAAGCGTAAGCGTAATTTGATGGTATTTTTAAGACCCACCATTATTCGCGATGGGGTAACAGCAAACAAAATCAGTCGTAGAAAATATAACTATATTCGTGCTCAGCAGTTAAAACGCCATTCTGATGGTATTGCATTGATGCCAGATAAAGAACAACCTTCCATGCCCAAATGGGATGACGACCTCGCATTACCACCGTCATTTGAAGACTACATCATGGAAAAAGACAAAGAGAAAGAGATAGAGAAAGAAAAAGAGGGCAACGATTAATCATGGCTGCGAATCAAGATACGCTTGAGCAGGCTATCGCGGCGCAAGAAGAAGCACTCGATAGTCTTGCCGATGATAACGTCGCTGAAGACGCTGGCGGTCCTCGCCAGTTGAGCTTTAGCTTCGCAAAGCGAAATCATGTTTTGCTTGAAACCAATAGTGAACCTGCCACCTTGTATTACACTGAAGCAACGCCTTTTAGCATTTTTGTCGAGGTCAGGCGCTTCTTTGGTGAACCTTTCACTTTATCTGAAATTCCTCAGGACCAATTTGAGAGCTTGCTAACCCAAGCCTTTCAGCGCGATTCTTCTGCCGCCAAACAATTAATGGAAGATTTAGGTAACGAAAGTGACCTTTTTGCCCTGGCCGAAGAACTACCCGATACAGAAGATTTGCTCGACAGTGAAGATGATGCCCCCATCATTAAATTGATCAATGCCATGCTCGGTGAAGCGATCAAGGAAGGAGCCTCAGATATTCATATTGAAACCTTTGAGAATCAACTGGTCGTGCGCTTTCGTGTTGATGGTGTACTACGGGAAATTTTGCGGCCAAACCGGAAATTATCCTCCATGCTGGTATCTCGAATTAAGGTTATGGCCAAACTGGATATTGCAGAAAAGCGGGTCCCCCAGGATGGACGAATTACATTGCGTATCGCAGGTCGCGCGGTAGATGTACGGGTATCGACCATGCCGTCAAATCACGGCGAACGTGTGGTATTGCGGTTACTCGATAAGAACAATGCGCGATTAAACCTTGCTGATTTAGGCATGACAAAAGCCAACCGGGATATATTCTCGTCGTTAATTCGCAAACCCCATGGCATCATTTTGGTCACCGGACCAACGGGCTCAGGGAAAAGTACCACCTTGTATGCGGGTCTTACGGAAATCAATTCCAAAGATCGCAACATCCTAACGGTAGAAGACCCCATCGAATTCGATCTTCCCGGTATCGGTCAAACTCAGGTAAACCCGCGGGTAGATATGACTTTCGCCCGAGGTTTACGGGCCATTTTGCGTCAGGATCCTGATGTGGTAATGGTGGGAGAAATCCGTGATATTGAAACCGCACAAATTGCGGTTCAGGCCAGTTTAACTGGCCACTTGGTATTGTCTACGCTGCACACCAATACTGCCGCCGGCGCCATCACCCGCTTGGAAGACATGGGAATAGAGCCCTTTTTAATGTCATCCAGTTTGTTAGCCGTGCTTTCACAACGGTTGGTAAGAACCTTGTGTAAAGAGTGCCGCAAACCCACCACACCTAATGAGCAGCAAGCCGCACTGTTGGGTGTGTCAAATACCCAACCGCTGCCCACCATATACCAACCCGCAGGTTGTGCCGCGTGTAATCAAACCGGTTATCGAGGTCGAACTGGGATCCACGAATTATTATTGGTAGATGAACCTATTCGAGAAATGATGCACGAAGGCAAAGGCGAACAAGCTATCGAACGTTATATTCGCACGTCCACCCCAAGCATCCGAGACGACGGCTGTCAAAAAGTACTGACCGGCGAAACGTCTCTTGAAGAAGTTCTGCGCGTAACGCGGGAGGACTAAAAATGGCTGCGTTTTCCTATAAGGCCCTCAATGCCAGTGGCCGCAATAAACAAGGCGTATTGGAAGGGGACAATGCCCGTCAGGTCCGCCAACAACTACGTGAAAAAGGGCTCATCCCCCTTGAAGTAGAAATTGTTGCCGAAAAGAACAACACCAAAGGCAGTGGCTTTAACTTTTTTAAGCCCCGAATTTCGGCCTCAGACCTCGCACTACTGACACGTCAAATCGCCACCTTGGTAGAGTCGGCACTTCCCATTGAAGAAGCCCTCCTGGCGGTTGCCGAACAAAGTGAGAAGCCCCGTCATAAAAATATGATGATGGCCGTGCGCAGTAAAGTGGTTGAAGGTCACGGCCTCGCCGATGCGTTAGGGCAATTTCCCAGTGTTTTTGATGAATTGTATCGCGCCATGGTGGCGGCAGGTGAAAAGTCAGGGCATTTAGATATCGTGCTAAATCGTTTAGCCGATTACACCGAACGCAGACAACAAACCCGTAGCCAGATTACACAAGCCATGGTGTACCCGGCCATAATGCTGGTGTTTGCCATTGGCGTTATCTCACTGTTGCTCACCGTGGTTGTACCTAAAATTGTTGGCCAATTTGAACACATGGGCCAGGATATTCCGGTGATCACCCGCATTCTTATTAGTATCAGCGAATGGATGCAGGCCTACGGCTTAGTACTACTGCTCGTTATTATGTTGCTGGTGGTGGTATTTAACCGGTTGGTGCAAAAACCGGCGATGAAACTGAAATACCATCGCGCCATCTTACAAATGCCGATCCTCGGCAAGGTGAGTAAAGGGCTCAATACGGCAAGATTTGCCCGCACACTCAGCATACTTTCGTCCAGTGCAGTGCCACTCCTTGAAGCCATGCGTATTTCTGCCGATGTGCTGCAAAACCAACATATTAAGAACCAAATCACTGAAGCGGCGGTCAATGTAAAAGAAGGAAGTAGTTTACGCGCGGCATTAGAGAAAACCCGCATCTTTCCTCCCATGATGATGCATATGATTGCATCCGGTGAAAAGTCGGGCGAACTTCAACAAATGCTGGGACGTGCCGCGGATAACCAAGACCGTGAATTTGAAACTCAGGTGAGTATTTCTCTGAAAATTTTTGAACCTATGCTGATAGTTGTCATGGCACTCGTTGTGTTATTTATTGTGATGGCTATTCTGCAACCCATATTAGCAATGAATCAAATGGTGAATATTTAATGAAAACGATGAAAAGACATTCCGGTTTTACCCTAATCGAGGTGATGATCGTACTGGTGATCATCGGTATTATTGCGTCCATGGTCTTACCCAACGTCATTGGGAATCAGGAGATCGCGCAAAAGAAAAAAGCCGCAGTGGATATCCAGCAACTGGAAAGTGCCATGGCCATGTATAAAATGCAGGCCAACCGCTACCCGACCACAGAGCAAGGACTTGAAGCCTTGGTGAAAAAACCCTCCGTTGATCCGGTACCGAAAAACTACCCTACCGGCGGCATTATTCAACGTTTACCTGACGATCCTTGGGGCAATCCGTATCAGTTTATGAGCCCTGGAGAAATGGGCGATTACGATATTTACTCAAACGGACCTGACGGACAACCCGGTACTGATGACGACATCGGTACTTGGAACGTGAACGAATATCTGTAAATCGAAGACGTCCATGAAGCAGCCTCATCACGCTTTACCAATGCCTGCCATGAAAGGTTTTACTTTGCTGGAAATTATGCTGGTAATGGTGGTCATGGGGCTGGCCGCCAGTTTTGTGGTATTTAATGCCTTTGGGGTCAATCAAACCGATCAGCTGAAAAAAGAAGCCAATCGACTGCAGGTGCTTGTGGATATGGCCAGCGATTACGCGGTATTGAATCAACGTCAACTTGGCGTGCGGTTTGAGCAACAACGCCATGAGTATTATTTCGTTTATCTCGACGATGATGATAAGTGGCAGAAGCTCGAAAATGAAAAATTGTATGCCACCCATGCCTTGGCTGATCCTTTTACCTTTTCCCTTAATCTGGATGATTTACCCTGGGATACGGAAGATCAGCTCTTTGAACGGGATGTATTTGACGAGAATTTCTCCCTTGATGACACCAGTACCAATATTGGTGACGAAGAAGAAAAGGTGCTGCCGCCACCGCAGGTGTTGATCATGTCCAGCGGTGAAATTACGCCTTTTAGCCTGACATTTCGCTATGAGCCCAGCTTAAGTAGCGAAACGCCGGTGTATTTTGAATTACAAAACCGAGATATGCCGCCACTCATTTTAAACGGTCCGCTAGAGGACCCGCCAGAATGAAGCCAGTAAAGACAAAACAATCTGGTCTTACGTTACTGGAGGTAATGGCTGCCATTGTCATCTTTGCCATGGCAGGCACTGCAGCGTTAAAAGCGGCCTCAGACCATTTACTCAGTGTGGGTAAAATTGAAGAAATCACCTTTGCAACCTGGGTCGCTAATAACCGTATCAACAAAGTTAAACTAACAGCCACCTGGCCGCCGGAAAATAACCTCCGTGGCACCTCGGAAATGGCCAATCGTACCTGGTATTGGAAGCAGGTTGTCAAAGAAACTTCGCAAGAAGAATTGCAGGCCCTTGAGATCAGCGTGGGGTTAGATGCAAATTACGATGACTTTACCACCACGGTGATCACCTATGTGGCTGAGCCAACAACCATCGACACCGACAGCGATTCAGACAGCGCTAACGACGCCGATGATCTTAATGACGACGACGATGAGGATGATGACTCATGAAGCAACAGGGTTTTACCCTCGTCGAAGTCCTTATCGCCATCGCCATTTTTGCCTTTATTGGCGTAGCCTCCACGGCGGTGCTAACAACCGTGTTAGACAGCGACAAACTCTCATCCTCCCGCTTTGACAAGCTGCAACGGTTACAGCGCGCAGTGACTATTATTGAGCGGGATATTGAACAAGCGGTACCTCGGGCCGTAAGGATAGACGGCGAAGCCTCTGAAACCGTAATGCGTGGCGGCGATCCTGATGATTCAGACGGACTGGCTATCGCGTTTGTGCGCAGTGGATGGCAAAACCCTCAATTAATGTTGCCTCGCAGTACGCTGCAATCTGTGGCCTACCGTATTCGTGATGGCAAGCTTGAACGCCTGTATACCAATTATGTTGATAGTGTCAGTGGCACCGAACCTAAAGTGCGGGAACTGCTAGACAATATCAGCGAGTTTAAAGTGCAATTTATCGTTGATTTAGATGAAGACGAAGAGACAAGCAATACCTTGTCGTCTAACAGTGACGGGATGGATTGGCGAGACACCTTCGTGGGTTCAACACTACCCAAAGCTGTCGCCTTCGAATTTGTGAGTAAAGACTTTGGCAAAATACGCCGGGAATTTACCATTAGCGGAGCCAGTTTATGAGGATGCCATCACAACAACGGGGCGTCGCCCTGCTCATCGTCCTAATGATTGTCGCCCTCGTGGTGATTATCGCCAGCGAAATGGGCACTCGGCTGCAAATTCAGGTACAGCGTACCATTAACATTAAAGATAATAATCAAGCATACTGGTACGCCCTTGGTGCCGAAGCCTATGCCCGCACCGCCATTGCAACCTTATTGGATGAAACCGACGATAAGGTGGTACTTAGTGATGATTGGGCCCAGGAATTTACTTATCCGGTAGAAAACGGCGTTATCAAAGCCCAATTGGAAGATGCCCAAAGCTGCTTCAATTTAAATGCCGTCTCGCCGAGTGATGAGGACAAAACCAGTCAGTCAGAAGCGTCGGAAGAAATGGAAGCCTTTGGTTTAATGCTAGAGGCCGCCGGCGATGATATCGACAGTTACACCGCCGAGACCGTAAGAGACAGCCTAGCCGATTGGTTAGACAGTGACACCAGCGCGCGAACCTATGGCGCAGAAGACAGTGATTATGAAAGCTTGGAGCATCCCTATCTGGCTGCCAACTCGCAGATGACCAATCAGTCAGAGTTACGCCTGATAAACGGCGTCAGTCCGACTTGGCTCAACGACATATTACCGTTAATTTGTGTCATTCCCGATGAAACAACGCTAGCGATAAACGTCAATACCCTAACCGTAGAGCGGGCCCCTATTCTCGCCGGTCTGACAGGGCTATCATTGGCGCAGGCAAGTAACCTGATTAGCAGTCGCTCGGAAGACGGGTGGAGTACGGTGGATGACTTTTTAAGTGAACCGACCATTGAGGCTTTGGATCTTAGCGATACCCAACGTGATTGGTTTACCATCACCACAAAGTATTTTATGTTGCATATTAAAACCAGTTATAACAACGCGACATTTTCATTAACCAGTCTATTGAGTGCTGAATCAGGTGAAAGCGTAGAGGTAATACGTCGTGAATTCGGAGGAGTAAAATAATGGAACAACTGCTAGTCAGATTGGGTTCCCGGCATGACATCCCTGTACAATGGCTGGTTTGGTCGGCCAGCGAACAGGAAATTATTGCCTCAGGCGAACTGCCCGACGCCTCCCACCTTTCCTCGCTAAAAGAGCGGGCAGGGCAACGTCCCATCATCGCGCTGGCGCCCGGCAGTGATATTTTACTAAAATGGGTGGCACTGCCGCCTCGAGGGGGACGTAAGATTTTATCTGCGCTGCCCTTTATGCTGGAAGACGAATTGGCCGAAGACATTAGCCAACAGTTTTTTGCCATTGGCCCTAAGCGGGGTGATAAACAAGCCGTCGCGGTGGTATCTCGGGAAAAAATGAATCATTGGCGCCAATGGCTCAGTGATGCGGGACTATTTTGTGATCGCTTAATACCCGATGTACTGGCAATGCCGTTAACAAAAGACGGTTGGTCGGTACTGACCATGGGTAATGAAGTCTTGTTGCGGGAAGACGAATGGCAAGGGATGCAAGGTGAAGCTTCCTGGGTACTGCCAGCGTTTACCCATATTTTACGTCAACGAGCAACCCAGGTTACCGTACACAATTATTCCGATTATGATCTTGGCACATTACCAAATGCCACTGTCGAGCAAGAGCCGCTTGATTTACCCATGCACGTACTCGCCGTTGGCGCAACTCAGGCCGATTTTAACTTGTTACAAGGCGAATATCGGTTAAAAAGCAAGCGCGCTGGGCGATGGTATCAATGGCGAGTTGCCGCCATATTGGCAGTCATTGCCCTGACCACTTCCTTAATAGACAAGGGCGTTACCCTTTATCAGCTAAAACGGGAAAATGCGAAACTCAGCAACGAGATCCAACAGCTTGTCGATACCGGTTTCCCTAATTTAGGCCCTTACCGTGATGTCCGCTTAAAAATACGTGGCGAAATGGCAAAGCTAGAACAAGTCGGTGGTGGCAGTTCTCTGCTGGTGATGATGGAACAGTTAACGCCGGCATTTTCGGCTTCAAAAATTAAACCACAGACAATTCGGTTTGATTCGGCGCGAACTGAACTGCGTATGCAAGCCCAGGGGAAAAGTTTTGAATCCCTTGAACAATTCCGACGTCAGGCAGAAAGTGCCGGTTTCGATGTGGAACAAGGCGCTATTAATAACCGCGATGACATGGTCATCGGCACCGTGTCTATACGGGGTTGAGCATGAAAATTTTCGATAAATATAAAGAACTCAGTGAGCGAGAACAGCGACTCACCTTATTGACTGCCGTGGTCGTAGCCATTGCCCTTTTCTACTGGCTGGTTTGGCAACCCCTGAGCACTGGCGTCGTCCAGGAAACCGCCCGTCTTGAATCTCAGCAGGCGCTACTGACCTGGGTAAAAGAACAAAGTAATCGCGCCCAACAATTGCGTCGCAGCAGCGGGAAAACCGTCTTTACCGGCTCCCTTGCCCAAGGGGTAAATAACACCGCAGAACGGTTCAATATCGCCATTGCAAGAATGCAGCCCCAGGATGATGAACTACAAGTGACGGTAGATGAAGTGCCCTTTAACGCGGTTCTTGACTGGTTACAAGCTATGGAAGCCATGGGTATTCGTATCATTCAGGCTGATTTTGCCGAGGGTGATGATCCCGGCAAGGTCAAAATTCGCCGACTTCAGTTAGGTAAATAATGAAAGCTAAAATTTTATGGACGTGCGCCGCCGTCGTGGTGTTTTTCTATTTTGTTATCCTCTACATGCCGGCCAGCCAAATAATCTATGCCCAATCACTGCCTAAGAACATCAATATTTATGGGGTAAGTGGCACAATTTGGGAAGGAAAAGCCCAAGCGATGGTCATCGATGGCATTCCGATCACGAATGTGCAATGGGATATTGCTGGGTTACCACTCCTTATCGGTAGTCTCAGTGCCGACATCACCGGTGGTAACTTGCGGGATCCCAATGATGTGTCATTTAAAGGCTCGGTGAGTGTCAGTGCCTTTTCTCCTGAGCAAATAAACTCCGATGACTTTCTGTTGTTTTTACCGGTGGACCGTATTTTAGCCAATATTCAGCTGCCTTTACCGGTGGATGCCGGCGGGCGTTTTCGCGTACGTTTAGATGCCTTCTCTTTCGGCCCGGATTGCAATCGCATGGCCGGTCATGGTGATTGGCTCAATGCAACAGTAGCCGGCACTCAAGGCCCCATCGATTTTGGTAACTACTCTGCGCAATTAAGTTGTGAAGGGAAAGATATCGGCATAACGGTAAAAGAGCCCAATAAACTGGGCTTATCACTGCAAGCCGTTTTATCCGCAGACTTTGAGCAATTTTCCATAGACGGGAAGTTTAAACCCGAGGACGATTTGCCCGACGAAGTGCATCAGGCTGCGGAGATCTTTGGCAAACCGGACAAAGACGGGTACATTTCATTTTCCCTTTAAAAAAAGGGTCAAAAAGGGTACAAAGGGCGTCGTAACGCCCTTTTTCGTCGATGCTTTCCTATTGGGCAATATAAATCGTTTTTTCGTTAACGAATTCTTTCATGCCAAAACCCCCATGTTCCCTACCGTAGCCACTGTCTTTTACCCCACCAAAAGGTAAATTCGGCTGCGCCAACGAATAACCGTTAATATTGACCATGCCGGTATCAAACTCTTCTTTGGCTAATCGAATGGCTTTGTCCTTATCGGTGGTAAAAATGCCGCCACCTAATCCGTACCGGGAGTCGTTAGCAATTTGCATGGCGTGGGTATCATTTTGAGCACGAATAAAGGACGCCACCGGGCCAAACAATTCATCGTCGTAGGCAGGCATGCCCGGTGTGATCTCTTCTAAAATAGTGACCGGATAATACCAGCCTGTTTGTTGCGGTATTTCCCCACCTAACACGAGTTTGGCCCCTTTAGCGATGGAGTTCTGTACCTGTTCATGGAGTTTGTCCCGTAAGTCCTCACGGGCCATCGGCCCTATATCCGTGCCTTCATGTGCGGGATCACCCATAGTCAGGTTTTTAAAAGCCGCGATAAACTTGGCGCGAAACGCATCATAAACCTCGTTCACCACAATAAACCGTTTGGCCGCAACACAGGTTTCCCCATTGTTGATGATGCGTCCTTGCACGCACGCTTCTACCGCAGTATCGATGTCAGCATCGCCCAACACCACGAAGGCATCGTTACTGCCTAATTCCAATACGGTTTTCTTAGCAAGACCCGCTGCCGTTTCTGCCACCGATTTGCCCACCTGATCACTGCCGGTAAACGTGACGCCCCGCACTTTGTCATGTTTGATTAAGGCACTGGCGGTTTTGCCGTCGGTTAACAGTGATTGGTACACATACTTGGGAAAGCCAGCCTCTTCGTATAGGGCCTGGATCATTTCAGCCATACCGAATACATTTTTAGCATGCTTCAGCACCGTTGTATTACCAGCCATAATATTGGCCGCGCTGTAACGGATCACTTGATACAGGGGGAAGTTCCAAGGTTGGATCCCAAGAATAACACCGATAGGTTGGTAGGTAATAATGGCATTGCCGCCCTCGTAAACCCGATTTTCATCTTGTAGGAAGGCCTCGCCATTATCCGCAGAATAGCGACAAATAGATGCGCAAAGTGCCACTTCCTGCTGACCTTGGGCCGCTACTTTTCCCATTTCCTTAACCATAAGTGCGGTAATTTCATCACCGCGTTCAGTAATAAGATCAGCCAGCTTATGCAGACACGCCGCCCGTTCCTTAAAGGTCGTCTTTTTCCATAGCAGGAAGGCGTTGTGGGCTTTATCCACCGCGTTGCGGGCTTCTGTTTCAGAGAGTAATCCATATTTAGCGAGGGGCTGCTCTGTAGCAGGATTGATGGTAACTGTTTTATCACTCATTAAGGTTCGCTCCTGTTTTTTCACTATGTAAAACAGAAGCTGCAACTATAACGCCAAGTAAAGAAAAATAATTTCTCCTTCAATATTATGACATTACAAACACTCAATGGGTGAACTAGCCTGTGACTCTACCGCGGGCATGCGTTCTATTCACACCGGTCCCCCATTTTTTCATGGTGTGGGGGAATCTGTCTCGTAAAGTGCAGGATGATTAAATTTTGCCATCGCTAGCAATAAAGCTATTTCATAAACACTTTGCCGTGTGGCGAGGTGATTGGTGAGCAGTCCAATGGCGCCCCCTTTTTGCTTAATATTGTGGGTATTAAACAATTTATCCATCACAGTACCGAGTTCTTCCCCTTGCTGTAAGGCGCGATAAACCGATTGGGGTAAAGGCAAGTTCGCACTGCGCCCCACCGACCATTGCTGCTGATGATAAATGGCCACATACGCAAAAGTCGCCGGACCATCGTCAAATAGATCCACGCCCCCTTCAATGGCAACAAACCAGTGATTAGCGCGGGCAAATTCATCACTGCAAGATAAGGCCGCTTTCACACGGTTTATTGCCCCTTCTCGGGTCTGGGCACTGTCCATGGGTTGGTCAGGCACGCCACTGGGCACGGCTATCCCTTCAACCGTGAGCTCGGGTGACGCTAAAGACAAGCTCAATGCCTGTTGGGCAGCATTTAGCTTCACTGGATTTTTAGATCCTACAATACATACTGTCATAAGGGATTTTTCACCGGATGTTGCCGTATCTCATCCACCATGGTGCGGTAATCACTGATGGCAGGAAACTCATTTATATTCCGTAAAGGCTGTTTACTATCGGGGTTACTCACCGCAAGCAGATGCCCAATACCGAATCGTTTAGCAGCATGCAGTATGGGTACGCTATCATCTACAAATAAAGTTCGTGCCGGATCAAAATTCAGCCGCTGGCGAAGTTGCTGCCATAATTGCTGAGATTCTTTGGTGACACCAAATTCATGGGTAGAGATTAACTCATCAATGTGGGAATCCAGCTGGGTATGCTCCACTTTCAGTGACAAGCTGTCTGGGTGTGCATTGGTAACAAGGACCACTTTACGTCCACTGTCGTGAAGCGCGTCTAAAAAAGGAAGGGTATCTGGGCGCATAGAAATGAGGTGTTGTACCTCCCGTTTCGCCGCCATAATATCCATGTTCAGCTGGTCAGCCCAATAATCGAGGCAATACCATTGTATCTGCCCGAACACCTGTTGATAATGGGCTAGCATGGTAGTTTTACACTCATCTACCGACTTGCCGCTACGTTCAGCGATTTTTTTCGGCAAGTGTTCGATCCAAAAGTGATTATCGAAGTGTAAATCTAGTAAGGTTCCATCCATGTCGAGTAGAACCGTGTCTATTTCACTCCAAGGTAGAAATGGCAAGCGATTTTCCTTCAAATACATTAAGCTTAAGTCAATGGTAGCCATGATAACGAAAGTTTTAACGGATAAAAATGAGTAAAATTGATTCCGCCAAATCACTTCCCCTCATCAAGCATCGGGAAATTGTAGCCCGTAGCCGATTGTTCAAGGTTGAACAGCTTGATCTTGAGTTCTCAAATGGCGCTGAGCGCCAGTTTGAAAGAATGGCCGGGGGCAACCGAGGAGCCGTCATGATTGTGCCCATGCTCGATGATGCCACCATGGTCATGATCCGAGAATATGCCGCCGGTACCCACTCTTATCAGCTTGGCTTTCCAAAAGGATTAATCGATCCTGGCGAAACGGCCATTGAGGCTGCTAATCGTGAATTACAGGAAGAAGCCGGTTACGCGTCCAATGACTTACATATTATTCATACCGTCAGTATGGCGCCTACCTTTTTTAATGCAGAAATGACCATCGTTGTTGCCCGCGATCTCTATCCCAGTTCGCTGGAAGGTGACGAACCTGAGCCCTTGGAGGTTCTTAATTGGCCACTCAGTCAAGCAGACGAACTTCTCGCTCGCGAAG
This sequence comes from Alteromonas sp. 14N.309.X.WAT.G.H12, assembly GCF_036697315.1. NCBI lineage: Bacteria > Pseudomonadati > Pseudomonadota > Gammaproteobacteria > Alteromonadales > Alteromonadaceae > Alteromonas > Alteromonas sp. 14N.309.X.WAT.G.H12. The sequence goes on along the minus strand of NZ_JBAHZB010000004.1, from coordinate 68,347 downwards.
ATTTCACTGAAGCCCGCTGTGTCGCTGCCCTATTCTTAGCTCAGAAGTGGTTAAAGGAGCGCTAAAATCATGCCTGACGATACCCATGAATCGCTTTTGGAATTGGCCAAAAGCGCCGCCATTGAAGCCGGCGAAGCCGTTCTTACTATTTATGACAAGGGCGACTTTGACGCCTACACAAAAGAGGACGACTCGCCGGTTACCAGTGCCGATTATCTGGCCAACGACATCATCAATAAACGGTTGATGGAAGCCACCCCCCATATTCCCATCTTATCTGAAGAAAACAAACATGCCGAGTTAGATGAGCGTCGGAACTGGGATAGATACTGGCTCATTGATCCCATCGATGGTACCCAAGAGTTTATTGCCCGTAGTGGTGATTTTGCCGTCAATATTGCTCTGATTGAGAACAATGAACCGGTTATTGGTGTGATTTTCTGGCCTCCCGGACAATCTCTCTATTATGCCACTAAAAACAAAGGGGCGTTTAAACAAACCCCTGACGAGCACCGAAAAATCCATGTCCGCAAACTCGAAGATCCCCTCGACAGTGTGGTAATGATTGCCATCAGCCGGCGTCAATCCCGGGAAAAGGTGTTTTCCCGTATGTCAGCAAAACGGATTTATCAAACCCTTCCTCTTGGTAGTTGCTCGCTAAAATCCTGCTTTATTGCAGAAGGACGCGCTGACGTATTTATGCGACTAGGCATTACCGGTGAGTGGGATACCGGGGCTTCTCAGTGTATCGTCACCGAAGCCGGCGGCAATATATTGGCCGCCAATTTTCAACCCCTTACCTACAATCAGCGTGAAACGCTAGAAAACCCAGACTTTATCGTTCTCGGCGATCAGCGCGTGCCGTGGGAAGATATCGTTCAATATGAAAAAGGAGCGAAATAAATGATAAAACGTACTTTGTTGGCATTAACCGCCTGTATTGCACTGCCTGCTAGTGCAGATTGGAGCATTGACAGTGACAATTCCAGCCTCAATTTTCTAACCACCAAAAATGCCCAGGTAACCGAAGTTCACAGCTTCGATGCCTTGTCTGGCAAGTTATCTAACGATGGTAAATTAACCGTCAAAGTGCCGCTAAGCAGTGTGAATACCCATATCGACATTCGTAACACACGCATGCAGGAAATGTTGTTCGAAACCAAGACATATCCAGAAGCCACTTTTACCGCATCGATCCCAGACGCGTTGTTAACAATGAGTGCGGGTGATAGCCAAACCGCTTCCATTAGCGGTGAAATCTCATTACATGGTGTTACCGCACCGGCCACCTTTAACGTCGTGGTAAATCAGTTATCCGATCACACCATCACGGTGGCAACTACCGCGCCTACCGTTATTAATGCAGCAACCTTTAATCTTGATGGTGGTGTAAAAGCGCTACAGGACGTAGCAAAGCTTGCGAGTATTACCTTGGCTGTACCGGTAACCTTTTCTGTTGCCTTAGTAAATTAACCTAATTTGGCGTGACAATCCGGTCACGCCAATCTTAGACTAGAGCCCGCCATTACAATTAAGCCGCAGTTTTCCTTTTCGCGTTTAATCTCAGCACTTCTGCTCTTGGCAATACCCTCTGCCGTTTTGGTAACGGCGCTTTTTTGAGATCTTGCACTTGCATGTGGGCAGGATGCGCCATCGGTAAAGACGGCACTATGGCATTAAATTGTGCTAACCCGGCAATATCGAACTTTTCCATCTCTACACGCACTTCTTTTAATACCGCTGCTTCCCGTATTTCTTCTTGGATAACAAAGATACCGAGTTTGCGACACACACGCCCTAAGGTGGCACTACTGGTTAGGCGAATAATGGGAGCAGCAAAAACCATCCCGGTTAATACAGGTAACAACCACAGGAATAAAGAGGGCGTGTAGTAAAATGTTGCGCCACCCCATGCTGCCGCCAATACTGTCATTACTGCTGCTTTAGAAATAGCCACCTTCCAAGGCACCATGCGCCCTTCTCGCGCTTGGGCTTCCCATTTCACCTGATGCCCAATAAAGACACTAATCACAAAATAGCTGTGATAGAACATCATCATAGGTGCGATCAGTACGGCCATAAATAATTCCACCACACTGCCAAACAGCAATCTAAAGACGCCACCAAAATCCTTACGACGTTGGATAATGGTCAAAAGCAAGCCTAGCATTTTAGGCATGAACAGCAAGGCGATGGTGCCCCACAACGTTAAAATCATGAGTCCTTCCCGGGCTATTTGCCAGTCGGGAAAGAGTTGATGAGCCGAGGTGAAATACACAGGATCAACCAAAGCTTTCACTAACGCATCAGCGGTACCTGCCATTAACATTAAAAACAGCAATAATGATGACATATAAGCAAAGGCACCAAAGCTAAAGTGCAACCGATTGGTGAGTTTTAACCCTTTGGTACGCAATAAACCAAGGTGTTGAATGTTCCCCTGTACCCAGCGACGATCACGAATAGCATAATCCACCATATTGCCGGGCACTTCTTCATAAGAGCCATCAGTGTCGGTAATAAGATAACACTCCCAACCTGCGCGGCGTAACAAGGCGGCTTCAACGAAATCATGACTTAGAATATCGCCACCAAACGGTGCCCGCCCTTTTAACGTGGGCAAGCCACAATGTTGCATAAAGGGCTCAACACGGATAATGGCGTTATGGCCCCAATAATTGGCACTGTCTGTCTGCCAGAAGGACAAGCCCGTGGCCAGCATGGGGCTATATAAATGAGCAGCAAACTGTACAAAACGACCAAAAAACGTGTCCTGACGCACAGGCATGGGGATGGTTTGAATCATGGCCGCTTCGGGGTTGGTCTCAATACGGCGCGTCATATCCAATATGCGTGCTTTTGACATCACGCTATCGGCATCCAAGACCAGCATCGACTCGTATTGTCCACCCCAGCGTTCACAAAAGTCGGTGATGTTACCAACTTTTCGTCCCCAGTTGTCTTCCCGTCTGCGGTAATAGGTGTTAGGCGCTTTTTTGCCTAAACGTAACTGGAGACGCTGCCAAGCTTTAAGTTCAGCAACAGCCAGTTCGTCATTTTGGGTATCGCTAAGCATGTAGAAATCGTATTTGTCCGCATAGTCACTGGCCATGATTTCCCGCACACAGGCCTCAAACCCAACCATAATGCGCTGGGTATCTTCGTTGTACACAGGCATAACGATGGCGTGGCGTCGAAAAATGGGTAGTGACGTATCGGACTTGGCAATCTCACGACGCAACGACAAGGGGTCGATGTGAAACAGCTTGAGTAAAAAACCGATAACGGCAGTCCAAAACGACATGGTAAGCCAAACAAACAACACCATGGCCAAACCAAGCTGGATCATTTCCAGCTCGGTAAAGCGGTTGGGACGAAAAATTTCAAACATGCTATATCCTGCCAACGCAGTAGATACAGCAACAAGGGTAAACATGAACAGCAATCGCCAGCTGCGACCTCTCACGCTTAATCGAAACTGCTTTACAGATAATGTATCTCGGTTACTGTGGCTCATAGACATAGCTCCATATTTCACTCATCTGGGTTTCGTCCTGATTCAAAAACATACGCATATCGACAGCAGCATCGCTCTTTGGAATAACCAGGAACGTCACACGCACGCTATTCCCGCCATCCACGGCAAACACTTTGGCCTGCTCTACTTGGGCGTTAGTCGCATCGAGAATAAGATTCACTTTGTCGGGGTTAACGGTCATTCCGTCGGGCAATTCAAAATCCACAACGAAGCGTCGTATATGTCGTTCTTCTGTTGTTTCAAAGCCGGGTAATCGACTAGCACCTTGACGGGTGCGTACCACTGTCGCTAACCCGTACCGCATAGGTTGCTTTTCTACGGTTTTAAGGGTGTAAGCAAAATAACGGCTTTCTCCAGCCAAAAAGGGCGTATCAGGCACCCAGTAGGCTACGATATTGTCATGCACTTCTGAGTCGGTAGGTATTTCAACAATTTCCAACTTACCTTTGTCGAAGCCTACTTTCGGCGTTACCCACAGACTCGGACGCAAGTGATAGTTCGCTTCTGCATCAAGGTAGTTGGCAAAATCCGTATCCCGTTGCAGCATGCCAAACCCCTGGGGTTTAATGTCACTCAGTGAGGTCACCTGCAAACGACGGGGGTTGGTCAGGGGTCGCCAAATCACTTCACCCACGTGGTTAAGCATAAGTACGCCATCGCTGTCATGAACTTCAGGACGGTAATCGTCATGACGCTGTTGGGAATTTTCACCGTATAAAAACATACTGGTAAAAGGCGCAACCCCTAATTTGTCCACATCTTGACGGGCAAAAATCCAGCTTTTCACCTCCATGGTAGTGTCTTTTCCTGGCATCAGTTCAAAACTGTAAGTACCTGACACTGATGGGCTTTCCAGACGTGCGTAAATTTTTATCGGTTGTCCGGCGCGAGGCTCGATCAACCAAAACTGGGTAAAATGTGGGAATTCTTCGCCTTCAGGCATGGCCGTGTTAACGGCAAGTCCACGGGCGGAAATACCGTAAACCTGGTTTTTTCCCACCAAACGAAAGTAAGACGCCCCCAAAAATACGGCAAATTCATCTTTGTAGTTTTTGTTTTTTATGGGGTAATGAATACGAAAACCAGCATACCCGCTATTCTCATCCGTTAGTTTTGCCAAAGGCTGGGCATTTTTTTCGTAAATAAATTTATCGCTGTTGAAGGTCAGTAAATTTTCGCTGTTATCCGGCGCAATAGTGACCACAGAGACAGGTTGCTGATACAAAAAACCGGGATGAAAAAACTGGACCTCATAATCGTGCTTGTTTTTCCACAAGGCTTTGTCAGGGTTGAAACGAATTTGACGATAGGTTTGATAATCGATGTCTTTGAGTTCTTGAGCCAGATTGTGATCGTTAACCACATAATCTTGCTCGGCACTGATTCTAGCCTCTTCAATGATCCGATTTAAAATAGGCTTTCCGGCAGGCAGGTTCTCTTCTGCAATCTCATCGGCCAAACTCAATGCACTGAAAGCAAAACACAGACAAAAAATAAAAGCTCGGAGCACCGCAGGACGCACTGAAAAAATCCCACTGGACGCACCACCCATTGAAAATAATAATTCCGTGTTTGTCGCTAACAAATTACGCGGCAACATAGGTTCCTGCTCCATTTAAATGTAAAGATCCCAAAGGATGTATTTTTATTAAACTTTAGGAGGCTTAATGCAAAAACCAAACCACAATAAAGTTAGCCTAGCGACATCGCTGCAGGCCTTGTTAATAAAGGCCATTGGGAGTTGCGTTTGGAACTGAACAATTTATAGCTTGTGGAAAATTTACAGTATGCTGAGTAAATAAGGGTTTCTGTTGCCTATCGCATACACTGGGGAATAATTCGTCAACATTTGCCCGTGCCCATGGCTGATACGGGCCCATAATTACACGGTAATTATGGGTGATTTTTTCAATCAGCCCGTATACGCGCCACGACCATAATGTAATTCATAATTATGGCTATAGATTTCAAGGATATTGCCAAATAGGTCCGTATAAATCATGCGATACGACTTTTCACCTAAGTTATTGTTCGGAAGCATCATATTCTCGTTTATCCTGAATATTAACGGATTCATGTAATTCAGAATACACCAACACCGTATCGCCTTTTTGCAAAGAACGCAGCACCTGGTTCACTTTATCTTCAAAGCTGGCTTCAATCTCACCGTAGTCGGTCCCTTCACGTAATACAAAAGACTCAGCGATATTGGTCAGGGTCTCTTTATCTAACTCTTCAATGGGTATGATCATAAAATCTCGCCTTTAGCGGATAAATACGGGGTGAAATAATCAATGGCACGTTGTGGATGCCAAACTGTGGGGTTTCGTATATCGCCCTGCATAAATCCAACGTGGCCACCAAACTCGCTAAGTTCGAGTGTCACCCTGGGGGATAAGTCACTGGCTTGGGGCACAATTTGTGGGCTCATAAAGGGGTCGTCCAAGCTATGGATAATAAGCGTTGGGCAATGAATTGCGCCTAAATAACGAAAGGCACTGCATTTCTCATAATAATCTAATGCGTCGGCAAACCCATGTAGCGGTGCGGTTACCTTGTCATCAAATTGGCGAAATGTACGCAGTTTTTTCACCTGCTCGACATTAAGATCAATTAAGCTGCCATAATCCATCATCGCCATTTTTTTCATCAGCGTTTTTTTCATACTTCTGATCAAATAACCTTGATAAAACCGCGAGGAGCCTTGGTTGATACTGGTACTGCATACATCAAGTTTCATCGGTGGCGAGACCGCCATTGCGGCTTCAAGCCAGGGCTGATCGGGCTGCTCGCCCAATAACTTAAGCAACATATTCCCCCCGAGGGAAAACCCGATGGCGACCTTGGGCAAGCCGGGGAAGCGTTGATGTAAAAGTTCGAGAATATACACCGCATCCTGGGTGTCTCCGGAATGATAAGCTCTGGGCGTACGGTTGACCTCGCCACTACAGCCACGAAAATGCATCATCACCACCTGCCAGCCCTGGGCGCTCAATGCGGCCATGGTATCGATAGCATAATGAGATCGGATACTGCCTTCTAAGCCATGAAACATCACCACCAAACCTGAAAGTGAGGCAGGAACGGGGCCCCAGGCTAAATCCACAAAGTCGCCATCCTCTGTTTCAATCCGCTCCCAGCGAAAATGAACAGGCTGACGCTTTTGCACAAAACGGGGCCATATGGTTTGGATATGGGGGTTTTGGGCCCAACGGGGTGGCGTAAAAGCACTGCGCTGAACCACACCATGACCATGGTCGGGAAGGGCCATTAGGAAAGCGGAATGTTCGATTGGGACAATTTAAGTACGTAGGTTACCCACTTTACGGCCTCTTCGTTTTTTCGCAGGGCATAAAGGTTGATAAAACCTGCCACACTGCCGTTAATGCCTTTTAATGGTACATACTCCACATCCATACGATTAAATACGGTGGTCAGTACATCTTGCTGTTCCATCTCCAGGGCCAATTCCTGTTGTTTTAAACGGGTATATGCCTCGTCATTAAACGGCCTAGCTAACTTTGCCTGACGACGTAATTTACGGTGTTTTTGTAGCTTGTCATCCGACGTCACAATGGCTGCTTTTAGCACTTCCCATTGATTTAATGTCACCACCGCGCCCTTATCAGTGCACCAGCAAAGCAACAGCAACATATTCACATTAACCTGATAGGAATCTTGCAGTGCCAATGCGGTATCCGCCACCTTTTTGTTTCCATATACCTGTAAACTGTACTGCCAAAATGTATCAGCGTTCAGATTCATACTCCGCCCTTGTCAATTCGATGGTTTCCTGCGCTTCTAACCAAGCTGCTTCATGATCATCCATTTGCTGTTTGAGTGTTGTCTGCTTTTCAAGCAAGGCTAACAGCCTCGCTTTATTAGTATCGTCATACAACGCAGGATCTGCCAATTCCGTTTCAACTTCTGATAATGCGAGGGAGACCTTTTCCATGGCCTTTTCGTGTTTCTCTATGGCTTTTTTTAGCGGTGCTACTGACTGTCTAAACTCGGCTTCACGGCGCTTTTCAGCCTTACGATCAATTTTCGGTTTCTCTTCTTTGTTGTCTTTATCGTTTGGCTGCTGAGCGAGGATCCACTGACGATAATCGTCCAGGTCACCATTAAACGGCTCCGCGCTGCCACTGTCCACAAGATAGAAATCTTCACACACCGACGACAACAAAAAACGATCGTGAGAAACCAGCACCATGGCCCCACTAAATCCTTGCAACGCCATATTCAACGCATGACGCATTTCCAGATCGAGGTGGTTTGTTGGTTCATCAAGGAGTAATAAATTGGGTTTCTGATAAACAATGAGCGCCAACACTAAGCGGGCTTTTTCGCCGCCAGACATGGGGGCCACCGGCGCTAATGCCTGATCACCATGAAACCCAAAGCCGCCTAAAAAGTCCCGTAGCGCCTGCTCGGTGGTTTTACTATCCAGCCGTTGTAAATGCAGTAATGCAGAGGCCTCTGGATCAAGGTATTCCAGCTGATGCTGGGCGAAATACCCCACATTTAGCCCTTTTGCTGCGGTAAAGCTCCCTTCCATAGGCCCATGAACACCGGCTAAAAGTTTAATCAGTGTTGATTTACCCTGCCCATTACGGCCTAGCAAACCAATACGACTGCCCGGCACCAAATTGAGCTTTACGTTACTCAGTATCACCTGTTCACCGTAACCGAGTTTTACATCACGCATCTGAATAAGCGGGTTGGGCAAGCCAGCAGGAGGCGCAAATTCAAAACTGAACTCACTGGCAGCATGGGCAGGCAATAGCTGCTCCATTTTTTCTAACTGCTTAATGCGACTTTGGGCTTGCTTCGCTTTACTGGCTTTCGCTTTAAAGCGATTAATAAAGGATTCAAGGTGGGCAATTTTATCCTGCTGTTTTTGAAACTCGATATTTTGCAGACGAAGTCGCTCGGCCCGTTGGCGCTCAAAGGCCGAATAGTTACCCGTGTAGGTCACCAGTTTTTGCTGCTCAACACTCACAATTTGTTCCACGGTATTATCGATAAAGGCCTTATCGTGGCTGATCAATAACAAGGTGCCGGCGTAGCGCTGTAACCATTTTTCCAGCCAGATAACTGCATCTAAGTCTAGGTGGTTAGTGGGCTCATCGAGCAATAGCAAATCGGAGGGACACAATAAAGCTTGCGCCAGATTCAAACGCATTCGCCAGCCCCCGGAAAAGTCTGTTACCGGGGAGGTTAGCTGGGCGGTGGTAAACCCTAAACCGGCTAAAATAGTGGCGGCGCGGGCTTCCACATCATAGGCACCGGCATGTTCAAGCATGCCATGTATACGCCCCATGGCGTCCCCGTCTTGCTTGGCTTCGGCATCGATTAAGGCTTGCTGCAAACCCCGTAGGTGGGCGTCGCCATCAATAACGTAATCTATGGCACTGCGTGCTACCGCTGGGGTTTCTTGGGCCACACTCACAATACGCCATTGGGCTGGCACCTGACACTCACCGGCATCCACCGACAATTCTTGTCTGAGCAAGGCAAACAAACTGGATTTACCGCAACCGTTGCTGCCGATAAGGGCGGTTTTGTGGCCAGGGAAAAGTTGCACCGATGCGTTTTCTAACAGCACTTTGCTGCCGCGCATTAACGTTATGTCAGATAGAGTAATCATGCCTACGTGGTTGTCCTTCAATTTAAGCGGCGTATGATAGCAAACTCACTGTAGTTGTGGCTTGTTTTTAACGCACATACCACCACTATAAAAAATCAGCGCATTTTCTACTATGACACAGGAGACAAGCATGACTGCGCGCAAGAGAAAACGTTTTATAGCCGGCGCCACCTGTCCTAAGTGCGGTTCTATGGATAAAATCATGTTGTATTTTGAAAACAATGTTGAAAAACTCGAATGCGTACAATGCGGATACACCCAGTCTCAAGCCGACCAAAAAGTTAGCGCTGAAACCCGACAGGATGAAAATGTGATTGGTGTTTTTAAACCCGAATAACCCGCGCCCCACAGGGTGTAATTTTAATAGTGGGGCGGTGGCGCCTCATCTGACAATTTAGCAATATTTGAAGGTTCGAATCCTTTGACCTTTTCCATAACATGACGCATCTGCACTTGCAATTTTTCTATCTGGTACTGTTGCGCCGTTAACGCCTCATTGAGGGCTTCAATGGTATGTTCTTGAAACGCTATTTTTGTTTGTAATTCTTCAATAGCCTGTATGGCATCATTCATCGTTGTCGGATTACTCATCTTCTATTGCCCATAATTCTGCTAACCCACTGCTGCTTTCTGAAAGCAACTTGCCATTTGGCATAAAGCCCACCGCATAAACTACGGCACTCGCTGGTCTTGTGCCTTCTTTGGGGGCCACCTTCCATTCTTCCTGTAGTTTTCCGCTTCTCACATTCCAGCGATAAATACGTCGGGAAGGCGCACCAGTCAGTAACGACTTACCGTCATCAGAAAACACCGCATCGGTGAATATTTTCTGACGTGCAATATACTTGAGGTTACTGACAGTCGCACCTGTTTGTACGTTCCATATTTTCGAATCCTGCTTACTGTCGGCGGTAAAGGCGTACCGTCCTTTATCATCCAGTGCCACTTTTGAAATGCGGCTACTGTGGGGAAAGGTATGAATGATTTGTCCGCTGTCGGTACTCCACAAGTACGCCATATAGTCATTGCCGCCGGTGAGGGCATATTTTCCATTGGGCGATATATCGACGCTATTAATGCGTTCCTGATGCCCCAGAAATTCCAGTCGCCGACCCGTTTGCGGCTCAAAATACATAACATGGCCATTAGAGCGGCCAACCAGTATTCCCTTGCCATCGTCCGCAACCGCCACATCCCGAATAGACGACTCATCAATACGCCAAAAACCCACAGGATCACCGGTTTCGATACTCCAAAGTGCAAAGGCTCCACGATCCGCCGTCACCACATATTTGTTATCCGATGATATATGAATAGCAATAACCAAATTGTTGCCTTCACTTTGGTGACGCCAATGATACAACAATTTATTGTCAGTGTTACGCCAAACATTAATACCGTTGTCCACACCGGAAACCACGCTAAATTTGCCGTCGGGGGAAATATCCGCGGCGAAAATTCCCCCTTCCGCATGCCACCATTTGTCTAAAGGGTTCGTTTCGGGCACCGAGCAACTGCACAGTGTCAGGATAAAAAATGCCAGTGATAGTGTTCTTTGGAACAATCGTCGATGAATCATGTCTTACAGGTTTCGCTTTATCTACGCCTGCATTTACCATAGCATGGATAAATGAAGATCAATTTAACAAAAAGATTTTTACGTTGATCATTTTTTAGGATTTATTAATTTATAACTCGAATAAGTTGGACGTGAAGTCTGACTCACTTTTTTACTTTAATGGAGAATTTTATGCGTAAGTCGCTAGTCGCCTTATCGACAGTAGCTGCACTTGGTTTGTTTGCCTGTCAACCGAATACAGATGATAAAACAAAAGAAGATATGGCAGCCAAGGAAACTTCTACACAAGACAGTGCGGCGGTAGATATGACTGAAGCGCAAAAACATGCTTACGCCATGGGCGCCAGCATGGGTATTTTTGTGACTAACCGCGCAAAGCAACAAGACCAAGTCGGCTTACCTTTGGACAAAGAAGCCCTCAAAGAAGGCTTTCTTGATGCCATGAATAATGAAACTAAATTCTCCACTGGCGACATTCAAAAATTCGCCCAAGCCGGTGAAGAGCAGTTGCGCGCCAAGCAACAGGAAATGGCCACTAAAGCCGCCGAAGAAAATATTAAGATAGGTGAAGATTACCTGGCCGAAAATGCGAAAAAAGACGGGGTAGTTGTCACTGATTCTGGCCTTCAGTATGAAGTCATTAAAGAAGGCACAGGCAAAAGCCCATCTGCCACAGACACAGTAAAAGTGCATTATCACGGCACTCTTATTGATGGCACCGTTTTTGACTCTTCTTACGAACGTGGTGAACCGGTTATCTTCCCATTAAACCGTGTTATTCCAGGCTGGACCGAAGGCGTTCAATTAATGAAAGAAGGCGCCAAGTACCGTTTCGTTATTCCTGCGGACCTCGCCTACGGTGAGCGCTCTACCGGCTTAATCACCCCCAACTCAACGTTGATTTTTGATGTGGAGTTGCTTGAAGTGGTTGAGCAAGCCGACGATAGCCAAAGCGAGTAAGAAATTCTGATGTAAAAAAGCCGACTTAACGTCGGCTTTTTTTATGGTAACTCCGTACCCACTGTGAGTCCTTACGTGCATATCGCCTGTTTAGGTTCAAGCGCGTGCTCGAATAAGAATCCGAGCCAGAATGGTATGCGTAAACATATTGTTCACTTTTTATACTAGCTCAATTTACACATATTTATAGGTGTTTTATAAAACGTTTCGCACTAAAAAAAGTATGATTATTATTTTTGGTTGTTAGCTACTACCTGAAAGTAGATGACGGCGTCGTTCTGTACGGGTGCGTAATGTGGCACAATGACGGATCATAACTAGGCCCACTTTATACGAAACAAGTCCACCCACTAACATTAATGCCGTTTTAAGGCTGTTTATACGTACCAAAATGTCTATCATGCCTATAGCAAACAATATTCCGCCGGTTAAGAAAAGCAAAAACCCGGCTATGGTAATTCCGTTTGCAGTGGCTGACACGCCATGTCGCTTTGATTTGTTGAAAGCTTGATCATCTTGCATAGAATTACCCGCTGGTCTCGTTCTGAAAGTATCGACAAATATCACTAAAACTATTTTTAGGACATTATTACAGACGATATGTTCAATTATGTTCATATTTTATGCAGTTGTCATGCATAAGGTTGCAAAACTAACGAAGCATATCCAAATAGTTACTCTGTTATCGACCAGCTTAACGTATATATGAGTAAAGAAATCATAAACATAGCGAATAATGATTATGCGAACACCCCTGATTACCCGTAAAGGTTACGAAAAACTACAACAAGAGTTAGATCACCTGTGGCGGGTGGAAAGACCGGAAACCACACGGAAGGTCGCATGGGCGGCCAGTTTAGGGGATCGCAGCGAAAATGCCGACTATCAATATAACAAGAAACGCCTGCGGGAAATTGATCGCCGTGTACGGTATTTAAGGAAGTGCCTGGAACGGCTGAAAATTGTGGATTATGCGCCGGAACAGGAAGGGCGGGTATTTTTTGGAGCCCGTGTTGAAATAGAAAATGACGCTGGGGATATTCGTTCAGTACGTATTGTTGGCCCCGAGGAAATATACGGCGAAGATAAAACCTTTATTTCCATAGACTCACCCATGGCCCGAGCCTTACTCAAAAAAGAGGTCGATGAAACGGCAACGGTTAATACCCCTGAGGGCATTAAAACCTGGTACATCAACCGCATTGAATATGAAAAATAACAACCTTAAGCGATATGGGTTCATGAACATGAGCACTTCACACCCTGTTATTACCAGTTCACCTTATGTTATTACCAATTCCCCCCTTTAGCCAAATCAGAAATTTAACAGCATTTTCATACTTCCATTTAGGCTGTTTCCCCCTACTATTTAATCCCTTACCTCCTCTTACTTCGTCACAAGAAGCAAAATAAAAAGCAATTAAAACAGCATGATACAGTAACAATTTATTAAAACTTTCATTTCAACCGCCACCAACTAAACGTTATTTTATCGCTTAGAAGTCAGGTTTTAGGCAATAATTTAAGTTCACAGATTGTAGCCAAATGTTAATTATTGGTTGACAAATTGGCAAGGTAGGAATAGTGTTTTTGGTATGCTGATTGGTTAGCACGAAGAATAAGCAACCAGGCTATATCGGTATAACGAACGTTTTGCATTGTACCCCCAACATTTTTTCGGCGGGTATTGCACGTTTCTAACGTGCTGGTACTGGCAACGTAATAGAGAATTTAGTACGGGTGATGACGTGCCTAGAACAGGCAAATATTCAACCCGAGTAAGTGCGCCAAATATTTTAGGAGTTTTTCATGTCAAAACCTGTCATTGGATTCATCGGTCTCGGCTTAATGGGCGGCAATATGGTCGAGAACCTGCAAAAACGCGGTTACGATCTTATCGTTATGGATCTGAACAAAGATGCCGTGGATGCGTGTGTTGCCCGCGGAGCGAAAGCAGCAACAACGGGTAAAGCCCTCGCCGCCGATGCGGATATTGTTATGCTGTGCTTAACCACATCTAACATCGTAGAAAAAGTCATTTATGCCGAAGACGGTGTTTTGGCTGGAATGAAGGAAGGTTCTGTACTTATCGATTTTGGTACATCCATTCCTGCGTCAACCCGCAAAATCGGTGCTGATCTTGCCGCTAAAGGCATTGGCATGATTGATGCGCCTTTAGGTCGTACTCCTGCGCACGCCAAAGATGGTTTGCTGAACATCATGGCTGCCGGTGATATCGATACGTTTAATAAAGTGAAGCCTGTATTGGAAGACCAAGGTGAGAACGTTTTCCACCTGGGAGCCCTCGGTGCAGGACATACCACAAAGCTGATTAACAACTTTATGGGTATGACAACGGTTTGTGCCATGTCACAAGCTTTCGCAGTGGCAGATCGCGCCGGTGTAGACAGACAACAACTGTTCGACATTATGTCTACAGGGCCTTCATCGTCACCATTTATGCAATTCTGTAAAAATTATGCTGTGGATAATGTCAGTGATCTTGGCTTCTCCATTGCCAATGCAAACAAAGACTTAGGTTATTTTTTACAAATGGTAGAAGATTTAGGTACGGAATCTAAAATTGCTGAAGGCTCGTCTGCGAACCTGCAAGCAGCCTTCGATGCAGGCATGGGGGACGGTAACGTTCCTGAAATCTTCGACTACTTTTTAAAGTTAAGTAAATAAGTACGTTGTTGACAATGCGGGCGTCCATTGTGTGGACGCCAATAGCTTTCCATCGCACAACGCCCGCGCTTTCGATGATTTTTATAACCACTGGATTTGCCTGTTCTGAATTATAGGGTATGTCTACCAAGCGATTTTCAGGTTCACGATCTGGTTTCAAAGAAGAAGAGTTATCTATGCGTTTCATGTGGATTTACTTAATCGCGCTTAGCACGATTCTAATGGCCTGCTCCTCAATCAACTCCAATACTGACACCAATACTAACGCCAACACGTACATTGTTGAAAATCAGCAAGACTATCAGGATATCGCCAATAATCTCGTGGCCGGCGATACGGTTATTCTTAAAAATGGTACGTGGACAGATTTCGAAATTGTCTTGCAAGGTCATGGCTCAAAAGACGCCCCAATCACGCTAAAAGCTGAAACCAAAGGCAAAGTGATATTATCTGGCGAGTCCAGCTTAAAACTAGCCGGGGATTATTTGGTAGCCAGTGGTTTGGTCTTTAAAAATGGCCATACCCCCAGCAGCGCCGTTATTGAGTTTCGTCACAAAAAAGCGCTGGCTTACCACTCTCGCGTCACCGAAGTGGTCATAGATAACTTTAACAATCCAGACAAACAAGAATCCGATTACTGGGTTGCCTTTTACGGCCGTCATAACCGTCTTGATCACAGCCACATTGTGGGCAAACGCAATAAAGGGGTGACCGTGGCGGTTCGTCTGACAACAGAAGACAGCCAACAAAATTATCACCGTATCGATCATAACTACTTTGGCTATCGCCCGACTTTTGGCTCTAACGGCGGCGAAACCCTGCGTATCGGTACTAGCCATTATTCACTTTCTGATTCTCATACCCTGGTAGAAAATAACTACTTTGAACATACCGATGGTGAAGTTGAAATTATCTCTGTGAAATCAGGGAAAAATATCATTCGCGGCAATGTATTTTATGAAGCCCGCGGCACGTTAACCTTACGTCACGGGAACGGAAACACTGTAGAAGAAAACGTATTTTTGGGTAACGGCGTTCCTCACACCGGCGGTATTCGTATCATCAACCGAGATCAGATAGTGCGCAACAACTATCTAGAAGGTCTTACCGGCTATCGTTTCGGTGGTGGCTTTACCATCATGAATGGCGTGCCTAACTCGCCTATCAATCGTTACAATCAGGTCGAAAACGCAACGGTAGAAAACAACACCTTTATCAATGTGGCACATTTTCAACTGGCTGCCGGTAGCGATGCTGAACGTACTGCTACACCAATTGATAGTGTGATTAAAAACAACCTCATCATTAACGAAGACGGCAAACAGCCCTTTACCGCCTTTGACGACATCTCCGGAATTACCTTTAGCGGTAACGTGGCAAATACTCAGGTACTGCCTGAAATCGGTAGTGGTGTTGCCACTCAAGACGTAAACCTGACCACTGGGGAAAACGGTTTACGCTATCCTGCCTCAACGGCTATCACCGCGGGCGTGAAGCAAGATCTTAAGGTGCTATCTAAAGATGAAACCGGCGTAGATTGGTACCCCAAAACTCCCGCGAGCGTTGATTTTGATTCAGGAAACGTACATCAGGTAGCCGCTTCTGCTACGGCTCTTTTAGATGCCATCGAGCAAGCTGAATCTGGGGATATTATTGAACTGGCAGCAGGCGCATTTACCGTGCCTAAACTGGTAACAATTGATAAAACCCTAACGATTAAAGCCAAAGAAAAAGGCCAAACAACATTGTCATTTGAACGTACTGCGCTGTTTGAAATTCATAACGGTGGTAGTCTCAAAATTGACGGCTTGAACATTTCTGGCCACGCCAGTCCTGATGCTGCGGGTAACAGCGTGGTTCGCACGCAAAAATGGGGCATGTTGAATAACTACCGCTTCATGCTGGTTAACGCCACACTTACGGATTTAGACATTAACCATTCATTCCATGTGTTTGTTTCTGGAAAAGGCGCTTTTGCTGACCATATTACACTGCGTAACAATACTATTAGCACGGTTACCGGTGATGTCCTTCAACTGAATAAAGAAATTGAAGATTTAGGCATTTATAACGCGGAATACGTTACCTTAGAAAACAACACATTTAAAAACATTGAAGGCGCACTGGTGAAGCTTTATCGCGGTGGCACGGACGAAAGTACTTTCGGCCCGCATTTTGAAATGGCGGGTAACACCGTTGATACCGTCGGCTTCGGTAAACGCAACCATGAACAGGCCAGTGTGTTCCTACAGGGTGTTCAGGTTACCAACATCCACAACAATACATTCAAAAATGCACGCCCTCTCATTGTTAACCACACTGTAGGCGAACCTAAAACCCAGATTATTAACAACACCTTCGATGGAACGGCCCAACCGGTTGTCACTGAGCTTTGGGCAAAAGGACCGCATACCGCGGTCATTCAAGACAACACCCTACTTAATCCACCGGCGGAGTAACCAATAATGTTTACCAATTTGTTTAAAACGAGGCATTTTCTATTACTCTGCACAATGGTTACTAGCATGCTTGCTTTTAACGCACAGGCTGCACATCCGAACCTGGTGATCACGCAAAGTGACGTGACTAACATGCGTCAAGCTATTGAAAAAGAAGGCAGTTTCAGCGACGCTTACCATGCGTTAAAAACACAGGTAGATGAACAAATAAAGCAACCGATCACCGTACCTGTACCTAAAGATGGTGGTGGTGGCTATACTCACGAACGCCATAAGAAAAATTATCAACTGATGTACAACGCGGGGATCATTTACCAGCTTAGTCAGGATGAAAAATACGCAGATTATGTACGGGATATGCTGCTTGCTTATGCCAATCTGTACCCCACGCTAGGGTTACACCCCAAACGCAAAGTGAAGTCGCAAAACCCAGGTAAACTGTTTTGGCAAAGTCTAAATGAAGCCATGTGGCTGGTTTACACTATCCAAGCCTATGATTTCGTGCATGACGCTTTAACGCCATCGCAAATTGATACCATTGAAGGCAACTTACTAAAACCCGTTGCGCTTTTCTTATCAGAAGGCCAACCCTCCACCTTTAACAAGGTTCATAACCACGGCACTTGGGCAACAACCGGTGTGGGCATGGCTGGATATGTATTAAATGAACCTGAATGGGTGGAAAAGGCATTATATGATCTGGATAAATCCGGTAAGGGTGGCTTTTTAAAGCAACTGGATAAACTCTTTTCTCCCCAAGGTTACTACAACGAAGGCCCGTATTATCACAGATTTGCCCTGCTGCCTTTCGTTACCTTTGCCCGTGCAATTGAAAATAACGATCCTCAGCGCCATATCTTTGCCCATCGAGATGGTGTACTACTTAAAGCCATTGATACCGCCATTCAGCTGAGCTACAACGGACTGTTCTTCCCCATCAATGACTCCATCAAGAGTAAAGGCATCGATACCATCGAGTTAGTGCACGGTGTTGCTGTAGCCTATGCCCTGACGCTCAATCCTGAATATTTGGACATCGCCCAACAACAACATCAAATTGTGCTGACCGGTGATGGACTAAAAGTAGCCCAAGCGTTAGACGAAGGGCTAGCGAAACCCTATGTTTATCGTTCTGTGGCCTTTGGTGATGGCAGTGATGGTAAAGATGGCGCTTTAGTGGTTATGCGCAGTAGCATGGGCGGTGACCAAGCGCTGGTGTTTAAACCTGCAGCTCAGGGGTTAGGACACGGTCATTTCGATAAACTAACTTGGCAATACTACGACCATGGACAGGAAATTGTTTCCGATTATGGCGCGGCCCGTTTTCTCAATGTAGAAGCTAAATATGGCGGCCGTTACCTGCCGGAAAATGATAGCTACGCCAAACAAACGGTGGCCCATAACACCGTGGTAGTAGATGAAACCAGTCATTTTAATGGTGACGTTAAAATTGGTAACCAGTATGCGCCGACGCTGAATTTCTTCGAAAGCAGTGACTTTGGCAGTGTTGCCAGTGGACAAATTGATACCGCGTATAAAGATGTCATGCTTGCTCGTACTGTGGCATTAGTGAATTTGCCAGAGCTTGAAACCACGGTGGCGCTGGATATCTTTGACGTGAATGCCGATAGTCCCCATCAACTGGATCTTCCTCTTCATTATAAAGGTCAACTGATTGAAACCAATTTCGATCTTCGTGCCTACACCGACCAAATTTCAGCCCTTGGCAAGCAGTTTGGTTACCAGCATCTGTGGTTAAAAGGAAAGGCAACCCCAGAAAAAGGCTTAGCAAAAGTTTCTTGGTTAAACGAGAACGGGCGTTTTTACACCCAAACCAGCCTTGTGAAAGGTGACGAGGCATTCCTGTTTACCCAAATTGGCGCAAATGATCCTAACTTCAATTTACGCAACGAAAATGGATTTATTCGTCGGGTTTCCGATACCAAGGCTCATACCTTTATTTCGGTACTAGAGCCCCATGGTGAATACAACCCAAGTAAAGAATACACGTTAGATGCCACCAGCAAAGTCACGGATCTTGCCTATAGTAAAGAGGGTAACGTATCACTGACCAAGCTGACGATTGCCGATAAGCAATACCTTATCGCCATTAATCACGCTGATCCGTCAGCAGCATCAATAAAAACAACTTTTAACTATAACAATCAAGACTTTGCATTAGATGGCCGACTAGCTGTTTATGCGATTGATAACCACTAGGAGTGAACAACATGCAGAAGCAAAGCGATATTTTTTCCTTTACCAAAGATACCGAAGTTGTCGATGTAGGTGGTGGCCTTACTCGTCAGATGCTGGGCTACAACGAAGAGCTCATGGCCGTACGAGTGTGGTTTGAAAAGGGCGCGGAAGGCTATACCCACAAACACCGCCATTCTCAAGTAACCTACATTGTTGAAGGTGAGTTTCACTTCACTATCGATGGGGAAACCAAGGTATTGAAAGCCGGTGACAGCTGCCTCATCCCGCCGTATGCGGAGCATGGTGCAATTTGTCCTACGGGCGGTAGCTTAATTGATACATTCAGCCCACCGCGTGAAGATTTCCTCGAGGACTGATTATGAAACTCAAAGGCTTACGATGGTATGTTATCGCGCTTATCGCGTTAGCGACCATTATCAACTATATCGATCGTCAGGCCCTGAGCGTGCTCTGGCCTGACATCGTTCATGATCTTTTTCCAGAAAAGAACGCACTCGAACGCAAACAAATATACGCGAATATTTCCATCGTATTCGTTTTTGCCTATGCCTTTGGTCAAGCTATCTTTGGGAAAATTTTCGACTGGGTCGGTACTCGTCTGGGTTTTGTTCTGTCGATTGGTGTGTGGTCACTGGCAACGGTTGCCCATGCCTTTGCCCAAGGCGTCTTAAGTTTTGCTTTTTTCCGCGCCATTCTTGGTGTTGCCGAAGCTGGCAACTGGCCGGGGGCAGCAAAAGGTAATGCAGAGTGGTTCCCCACTAAAGAGCGCGCACTCGCACAAGGTATTTTCAATTCAGGTGCAGCCATTGGCGGTATCATTGCAATTCCGTTAATCGCCATGTTAACCATCTACTTTAACTGGCAAATGGTTTTCGTGATTGTGGGCCTTGCGGGATTGCTTTGGTTACTCCCTTGGATGATTTTAGTTAAATCCCCACCCGGCGCTCACCCATGGATCAGTGAAGAAGAACGGGAATATATCCTCACCGGACAACGCAGCGGCGACAAAGTGGCGTCGGTAACTAGCAGTGTTACAGCGGAAGAGGAATACAATCCAGATACCTTAGAACTGCTTTCTCGCAAACAAAGCTGGGGCGTTATTATTGCCTCTGCTGCCATCGACCCTATTTGGTGGTTATTTGTTTTCTGGATCCCCATTTACTTAAACGAAGTTTATGGCATGGATGTCAAATCAATTGGTATTTACGGCTGGGTTCCTTATGTAGGTGCCATGTTCGGTGCCTGGTTTGGTGGTTTATTGGCACAAAACAGACTTAAGGCCGGCTGGAATGCAGATAAAACCCGTAAGCTGACAATCACCTTAGGGTGTCTCATCATGCTGCCCGCACTGCTTGCCATGGCCAACCCCGGTGCACCGGTTGTTGCCGTATTGATCATGGCTGTGATTTTGTTTGGTTTCCAAACCGCTATTGGTAACGTGCAAACATTACCCAGCGATCTATTAGGCAAAAAAGCCGTAGGAACGCTATCCGGTTTCTCTGGCATGGCAGCCAAATTGGGCGCGGTAGGGCTAACCTCACTGGTTCCGTATCTCACCGCCGATGGTAACTACACACCGGCCTTCGTGATCGGTGCCTCTTTGGCCATTATTGCAATGGCAGCGGTTTGGATCCTCATTCCAAAAATAGAACCGCTGAAAAAACCAGAGTAAAAAAATAAATAAGCGGCATCGGCTATGGATGCTCTGCCGCTTCCACTGCACAATTTACGGTAACTTACCGCTATGAAAACTATTTACTTTATTGGCGAGTGCATGGTCGAACTTCGTGAAAACGCTGAAGATATGATCAGTCGCTCATACGCTGGCGATGTCTATAACTCAGCCGTGTACCTGAAACGTTGTTTTGCTGATATCCAAGCTTCGGTAGTAACAGCCATTGGCCAAGACAGTCTCAGCGACAAAATGCTTTCTCGTTTTAAAGCGGAAGGCTTAAACACCGAGTTTGTTTTCCGTCACCCTGAAAAAAATGCCGGCATGTATTACATCGAAACCGATGAAACAGGCGAACGTAGCTTCACCTACTGGCGCAGCTACGCGGCGGCCAAAAAAGTGGTGGAATTCCTTACCGATGACAAGATGCGCACCTTGGCAACGGCGGACATGTTTTTTATTTCCGGTATTTCCTTGGCCGTTATTGACGCCCAAGACCGGGCGACATTTTGGCTAAAAATAAAAGCACTCAAAGAAGCCGGTGTCACCATCGTCTTTGATCCTAATTATCGAGCGCGTTTATGGCAAAGCGAGGAAGAAGCGGTAGCCCAGTTCGAACAAGCATTTGCTCTGTGTGATGTCGCCTTACCCGGTGTGGAAGATCTCACCGTATTATTTGGGGTTAAAACCGCAGAGGATGTCCTCACATTTTGTCGCCAATATGCGATTACAGAAGTGGTGGTAAAAAATGGTCCAGAGTCGGTCATCACATCCCTTAACGGCGAAAAAGAACACCACCCCATCGTTCCTGTTACCACGGTTGTCGATACCACGTCTGCCGGTGATGCGTTTAACGGCGTCTATTTAGGTGCCCGCCTCACAGACCACAGCATTGCCGATGCGGTTCAGTTGGCAGCCAAAGCAGCAGGCACCGTTATCCAGCACCCCGGCGCCATCGCGCCAAAAGAGGCATTCATACAGGCTATGGCCGCACACGGGTTGTAATGTACGACAGAATTTAGCATTGAGGTCGTTTAAGGCCTCGCCTATTTATATAAGAGAGAATTTCATGACGCGCTTTTCCGAACTAATGTCCGGCCAAACTTTGCTCCCCATTATTCAGGCGAATTCCCCCGAGGAGGGCGTAAATATCGCCCGTGCCATGGCGG
The DNA here is from genome assembly GCF_036697315.1 of Alteromonas sp. 14N.309.X.WAT.G.H12. Lineage (NCBI taxonomy): Bacteria > Pseudomonadati > Pseudomonadota > Gammaproteobacteria > Alteromonadales > Alteromonadaceae > Alteromonas > Alteromonas sp. 14N.309.X.WAT.G.H12. Next base: position 46,412 of record NZ_JBAHZB010000004.1, on the reverse strand, counting down.
CATCAGGCCTTAAACTGGTTGAAGTGGTATTAAGAACCGATGCCTCTATTGATGCCCTACGTGCCATTAAGCAAGAAGTGCCTGAGCTCAAAGTCGGGGCAGGTACCATCATCAATAGCGAAATATTAGCCCAGGCCCTTTCCGCAGGCTCTGACTTCATCGTCACCCCCGCGGTCTCTAGTGATTTATTGTCTGAGCTTACCCAATGTACCGTTCCGGTATTGCCCGGCGTATCAAATACCGGCGATATACTTATGGCATTGGAATTTGGCTTTAAAGAACAAAAACTGTTTCCCGCTTCCCTTTCCGGTGGTGCGCCCTTCCTATCCGCGGTGTCATCGGTATTTCGTGAAGTCAGCTTTTGCCCTACCGGTGGAGTAAGTCAAAACAACAAATCGGACTATTTGTCGCTGAACAATGTATTCGCCGTAGGCGGAACCTGGGTCGCGAAAAAAGAATGGGTCGAAGCCTCTGATTGGCAATCCATTACAACGGCCTGTAGTGAGGCGCTCAAAGACTAGATGATACCCTAAACCATCAGCACTCCGAGAAAACGTCTATTTAACGGAGTGCTGGTGTTTCATACCGGCCATGACAGGCCCAGGCAAATGGTCTGATAGATTTCCCACATCGGTTTAGCACCCCATCGTTTTTCACCGCCCTAATGGTAGACCAATTGCCAATATGTAAATTTTTATCGTGTGCGTTTATTATTCTAAAATTTTTAATTTAACAAATTCCGTTTCGATAAAACATCGCATTAACCTTCACTTCAGCGCCCCACAAACAACATAAAAAAACATATAAAACAACAGTTTAACCAAATATCAATATTGATATTACCAACATGGATATAACCAAAATACATTTTGGTAATAACAAATATATAAAAATATCGTAAAAATATCTTACCAAAAATTTGACCTTTTTCTTATTACCTGTAAATATCAGGTAAATTCTTTGTAAAAGCCTAAAGCGTTCAAAACGAAGAATGCGTTTGTAAATTCAACATTGAAGAAACACACAGGGAAAAACCATGGGGCACAAATTATCTAAATTAACATTAGCTGTTTTATCAGCTTCTGCCATTAACGTTGCCATGACCGCACAAGCACAGGAAGCCGATGCCACGGCTGAAGAAGATGTCGAGGTCATCGAAGTTTCAGGAATTCGTCAGTCACTGACCAGCGCACTCGCGGAGAAGCGCTCAGCAGATAACCTGATCGAAGTTATCCAAGCCGTAGATATCGGTAAATTGCCAGACCAAAATTTAGCAGAAGTACTGGAAAACGTAACCGGTATTCAAATTACACGTGAAGCGGGTGTGGGAACGGGCGTACAGATCCGTGGTACTAACGCGAACAGAACGGAAATTAACGGCGTATCTACGGTAGGCTCAGGTTCAGGCCGAAGCGGCATCAACTTTGAAGATGTCTCCGCCGCGATCATCGCTGCAGTAGAAGTTACGAAAGCACCTGAAGCAAAAACCATTGAAGGTTCCGTTGGTGGTACCATCAACCTGCGCACAATCAGACCTCTTCAGTTAACTGACACTATGGCGTCCATACGTATACAAGGCGAAGACAGTAGCTTGTCTACTGATGGCATCATGCCGCGCCTCTCTGGCGCTTGGGGTGATAACTGGGAAACAGATTCTGGACGCTTCGGTATTGTACTGAGTGGTAGTTACAGCGAACAAGATGTAACAGCATTCCGTCCTCGCGCTGACCGTGACAATTCCGTAGCCTCGGACAGTGGTGCAGCCAGCGCCCAAGCTTTTGACTACTTGCCTGTCCAGTTTCTCGTGCAAGATTATGATAACTACGAATATGAAACCATTAACCTAGCCGGTACCTTAGAATGGGCTCCATCGGAAAATACTCGACTTTATTTTGATGCCGTGGTGAACGATCAGGAACGTCGTCAAGAAAGTTCTCGTATACAAGCATCAGGACTAAGTGACTTAAAAGATGTTGCTGTTCCAACCGATTTTGAAACCGTGAATTTTGGCTCTTTAGATGGTGTGGATTTAGGTAGCATCCAAGCCGCTGTCCGTGGCGTGATCCCCGTTGAAGATGGCGGTGCTGATCCAAACTTGCGTTTCTCTGGTGATACCAATTCACGTATTACAACCAGTAAAATATTTCGTTTAGGCGGTGACTGGACAGGTGAAAACCTTTCTGTAAGTGCAGAAATTTCTTCCTCATCATCGGATTCAGATACACCGAGCTTTAACACCACCCTTAACTTTATAAACCCCAATGCCGCCACTAACGACTCTAATGAAAACGGTACGCCGTTCATTTACGATCTCACCGGTGGTTCACTGGCATTTGGTATCGCCGAGGACGAAGCAAACGCGCCTACTTCAGCGCAGTTGCTTGATCCGGCCAACGTAAGACTACGTGACGTTAACATCGGTCAGAACAGAACAGAAAATAGCGAAGATGCGTTCCGTACCGACTTTACTTACTATGTCGACGAAATTGATGTCATTACTTCTGTTGATTTTGGTTACCGCTACAGTAAAACCCAAAGTATGACGGATGAGATCACATCCAACACCAGTTTGCGGACCATGGATACAAGCCCATCAGGAGATCTGTTTGCCGACTTACTAGTGGCAGGCCCAGATAACTTTAATGACGCCGATGGTCGTGATTTATACGTAAAAGACTTCCTGGTTATTAACCCTGAGTTAGTCGCCTCCAACCCGGATGCCGCGATAGACAAATTAAACGAAGCGATTATCGCTCACACCGCAGAAACGGGCGGTGAGACCATTACCATTGATGAACCGACCTCTTCAGTATCGGGCTTTTTCGATATAGAAGAAATTACGCACGCTTTATATGCTCAAGCTAACTTTGAATACGGCATATTCCGCGGTAATTTCGGTCTTCGTTACCTAGAAACAGAAGTCAACTCTGTGGGTAACTCTGTCACCACAGACGGTAGTGGCAACGAAATCGTCTCTCAAGTTACCACCACCGGCGACTACGACTTCTTACTACCACGTATTAACGTGGTGGCCGATGTAGCCGATGATGTGATTTTACGGATGGGTATATCAAAAGATATCCGTCGTCCAGATTTCGATAAACTGTCGACGTCAGTAACCTACTCCACCAGTCCTAACCCACCAGTGGAAATTGGTAACCCAGGATTGATGCCTGAAGAAGTGACATCTTTTGATATTTCAGCGGAATGGTACTTCGCTCCAGCAGCCGTTGTGAGTATCGGCTACTTCCACAAAAAACGGGAAGACTTGCACGTAACCAGTCAGGTAGACCCGTATGAAGATCCAGTAACAGGCTACCGTGATACTGTTGGCCCAGATTGTGAAGGCGGCGGTATTTTCAACCCCATCGCCGATATCAACGTATTTGGACCTGATGTGGGCGTAGGCGTGTGTGTACCTACACAAACTACCATTAACGACACCGGCACAACCACACAAAAAGGTGTGGAAATGGCCTTCCAGTACGACCTGTCTAATTTTGAAGACGAACTGGGCTGGGCATCAGGTTTCGGTTTAACCGCCAACTATACAATCCAGAAATTCTCTGGCGGCGAATCGGTAGATACGGCAACAAGCCGTGCCAATGCAGTATTTGGATTAACCACAGGCAACAGCGATATCGAAGTGTCTGCGGTACAGCAATTGGTGGACTTGTCTGAAAACGCCTATAACATCACGTTATACTATGAAAAATATGGTCTGTCTGCTCGCGCTCGTTACACCTGGCGTGAAGCATACCGTTCAACGGATTTCGGTAGTACGTCAAGCTTCCCATGGGGCTTCCCAGTAGTACAGGAAGACAGAGGCCAGTTAAACGCCAGTGTTAGCTATGATATCAACGAGAAAATTAACGTGGGTATCGAAGCGGTTAACCTGACGAAAGAAGACGTGACACAATCTTGTGTAAATGAAGGCGCCCTACTGTGTTACCAAGGTCTGACTGACCGTCGTATCACCTTCGGCGTAAGCTACCGCTACTAAGTTAGTCGGTAGTGGGTTGGCGTCGATTACGCCAACCCCATCATTCTAGAACACCATAAAAAACAAGCTATTTAGCTTGTTTTTTTGTGTCTGAATTTGGTTAAACATAACAGCGAAAAAAGGGCGCGATCATCCCTATTAAAGGGAAACGTTAGCGATACAAGGTATACGGTGGGCAGTGACAACAATAAGCTTATTTATGTGACAGATAGGATAGGGAGTAAAGCCCTCTTGTCTCATCGGTTTTACGTTTAATTTCTTGCAGCGCTTTAGCTTCACTGGCATCAAATAAGGCATTAATTAGTCGATCAAAATGATTATGCATGGCTTTACGTGCGGCACTTGAATCGCCTTCGGCGATGGCGTTATAAATCGATGTATGTTCAGCGAGTCGCTGATTCATGCTCTGTGAACACACGTCTTTGTATGCCCCGATAATTTGCGGCTCGGTGCGGCGTAGATGCCATAATTTCTCGATATAAAACACAATGGCATTATTACGGGTAGCGCGGGCAATGATTTGATGAAACTGTTGATCCGCTTCTTCTGCCACATCAGGCACTTGCATATCGGTGAGTGTTTGCTTTAACGCGCTAAGTTCATCATCTTTGATGGTAGAGGCTGCAATCGCTGCGGCTTCAGCTTCTACCAATGCTCTGGCTTGGGTTAGCTCAAATGCGCTAATGGGCTTTTCGGTGCTGGCAGAGGGTTTGCTACTGAGCACATACACACCCGAGCCTGTTTTTACCTCAACCCGCTCTCTTACTTCAAGGGCAATAATAGCTTCACGAATAGTGGGCCTGCTTACTTGATAGGTTTCAGCGAGTTCCCGTTCTGCAGGTAGACGACTACCTGCTGTATACACCCCTTGGTCAATTAAAGCCTCAAGCTTTTCAACCACTGTCCAAAAACGTCTACGCCTTTTCATTATTTTTATTCCCATTCGCTTACCAAAGGCATCCGATGAGTGCGCCAGTTTGGTTAGACAAATCGTCACCAATAAAAAGATAAGCGCGAGCAGATTACCCATGAAACAGTATAGTGCAGTCGAGGACAATTGGTAAGCCCAAAATTAACAATTGGTAAATTTAAAGTAACATTTATGTCAGCAAGATTGGTTATTGAAGAGGATTTTGTTATGAGGTGCCCAATAAGGACCGATTCCCCTTTGTATAACAAAAATACGCTTTTGCCCATCACAAAGGGACTTCTTCGACGCTTTATCAATGATATACTTAATCCACTTTTTAAAAAACGATTACTAAAGCCGGTTGACTTTCTGCCGGCAGGACACGTACAAACGTCACAGAGCCAAAGCCAACTATGATTATCAATAAAATTGCCGACGAACTGGCTGTCAGTCCCACTCAGGTGAAGGCTGCGGTATCTCTACTTGATGAAGGGGCTACAGTTCCCTTTATTGCACGATATAGAAAAGAAGCGACACAAGGGTTAGATGATACCCAGTTACGCAACCTCGAACAGCGTTTAACCTATCTGCGGGAACTGGAAGACCGTCGGAATGTCATTCTTAAATCCATAGAAGAACAGGGCAAACTCACTGACACATTAAAACAAGAAATTTCGGGTGCAGACAGTAAGACCACACTAGAAGATTTATACCTGCCGTATAAACCAAGACGCCGAACCAAAGGGCAAATAGCCATTGAAGCCGGGTTAGCCCCGCTGGCCGATGCATTGTTTAATGATCCTACCCTCAACCCTGAATCCGAAGCCGAAAAGTTTATCGACGCAGAGAAAAACTTTGCTGACGTTAAAGCCGTATTAGAAGGCGCCCGTTACATTTTAATGGAACGCTTTGCTGAGGATGCCTCACTGCTAAGAAAAGTACGTCGCTATTTACAGGACAATGCCTTTATTACCAGTACCGTTGCGCCAGGCAAAGAGCAAGAAGCGATAAAGTACAAAGACTATTTTGATCATCAAGAACGACTTCAAAATGTCCCTTCTCATCGTGCCTTAGCCATGTTTCGTGGGCGCAATGAAGGCATGCTGCACATACAGCTTAATGCCGATCCACAAAACGAAGATCCCCTCCAGCCCTCCCAGTGTGAGCACATCATCGCCGAACACTATGCCATTGCCGATAAAGGCCGAGCCGGTGATGGATTTTTAAAACAGGTTGTACAGTGGACATGGAAAATCAAAATTGGTTTACACATGGAAACTGAACTCTTCACGGCGCTTCGGGAACGGGCAGAAGAAGAAGCCATTAGTGTTTTCGCCAAGAACCTGAATGATTTGTTGATGGCGGCACCAGCAGGCGCAAAAACCACCATGGGGCTGGATCCCGGTTTAAGAACTGGTGTAAAAGTGGCCGTTGTAGATAAAACCGGAAAGGTGGTAGCTACCCACACCATCTTCCCCCATGCGCCGCAAAATGCCTGGGATAAGTCAATGCGCACTCTCATTAACGTATGCAAACAGCATAAGGTTGAGCTGATCAGTATCGGCAACGGTACAGGTTCTCGAGAAACCGATAAATTAGTGGGAGAAATGCTAAAAGCCGCGCCAGAAATTGGCGCACAAAAAATCATGGTCAGTGAAGCCGGCGCATCGGTTTATTCTGCATCCGAATTGGCTTCAAAAGAATTACCTGATTTAGACGTATCCCTTCGAGGCGCGGTTTCCATCGCCCGTCGTTTACAAGATCCTTTGGCCGAGCTGGTAAAAATTGAGCCTAAAGCCATTGGTGTGGGCCAATATCAGCACGATGTTAGTCAAAGCCAACTGGGCAAGTCGCTAGACAGAGTGATTGAGGATTGCGTAAACGCCGTGGGTGTGGATCTTAACACCGCCTCACCAGCTCTGCTTTCTTATGTTTCTGGGTTAAATAAAACCCTGGCTCACAATATCGTAGCCTTCCGCGACAATAATGGGGCATTTGCCAATCGCAAAGCCTTACTGAAAGTGGAACGTTTAGGTCCTAAGGCCTTTGAACAGGCGGCGGGCTTTTTACGCATCCATGCAGGCAGTAACCCCCTTGATGCTTCAGCGGTTCACCCAGAAGCTTACCCGGTTATCGACAGTATTGTGCAGCAGACTGCAGTGGCGGTTAACGATCTTATCGGTAATACCGACTTGCTACGGAAGCTATCACCGGATGACTTCACCGACGAGCATTTCGGTTTACCTACCGTTAAAGATATTCTTAAAGAACTGGACAAACCCGGACGGGATCCACGCCCTGAGTTTAAAACCGCAACCTTTAAAGAGGGTGTCGAAACCATCAGTGATTTAAAACCAGGCATGATCCTAGAAGGCGTGGTAAGTAATGTTGCTAATTTTGGAGCCTTTGTGGATGTGGGTGTACACCAAGATGGTCTGGTTCACATTTCGGCTTTAACCAATAAATTCATCTCTGATCCCCGGGATGTGGTGAAAGCCGGTGACATTGTTAAAGTGAAGGTGCTAGAAGTGGATATTCAGCGCAAACGTATTTCGTTTACCATGCGTTTGGACGATACCCCAGCTCCGGCCACAGAAAAACGCCCTCAGGGCAAGAAGAACGCAGGCAAATCCGGTAGAGGTAAACCGGCGAGCCGTAATGCCCCTAAAGCGGCAGCACCAGCCAATGCGGCAATGGGCAATGCCTTTGCCGATGCATTCGCTAAAGCCAAAGGAAAGTAACGTTTTAAAGGAAATGCACCGGTGGCGTTACAGTCACCGGTTGTTGTACTTAGGCGTGGGTAGAAAAAGCCGAGCTTTCCGGCGTTACCGCCGACTGATAGAATTGTTGAATAACCGCAATGCGCGACTGAAATCCCGTTTCCTCTTTCTCGAGAGTTCGCTCAGTTTGCATCGATTCGCTAACTGTGTCGTCTTTCGCTGCATCATCATCGCTAGTAAGTTGCTGACGCGCTTCTGTGGCAAGGCGACTAGCCTCAATGGCAACTTTCAGATCTTGCGCTGAAGGTTCGGCGGGCGCTAATGCAGCAGCACGCACTTGCTCCATTTTTTGCACCGTTTGTTCTGGCGAATCGGCTTCAGAGACATCAATACTCACCTCGCCATCGGTCACATAACGCTTGCCATCAGGTCCATTTTCATACTCGTATTGCGGGGCGCTGGCATATTGTCCACCTTGAGCAACATGGGCCTGTTCGTGCTGCCTTACCTCTAGATCACGCTGTTCAAGCTGTTCGATTTGTTGCTGCTGGGCCTGTTGTTGCTTTTCTTCGGCGAGTTCCTTGCCCGCACTTTCCCTGTTCGCGTTGTCGGTATCTCTCTGGGCAGAATCATTGCCATCCTGGTGCAACGCTGCCGATACACTATCAGTTTGCACTTGAGGACGTTCATAGGTGACGGGGGCCCCTTTTTGCCCTGCCGATTTGGCCCGATCAGATTCTGATCCTAGCCCTTGTTCAGCGGCACTGTTATCCGCATCTTTGGAGGCCGGAATGGTCTCTTTAAGCAGGTTGTCACGACGGGCCGCTTCCGTATTCACGTTAGCAGTAGTAAAGACAAGGGATGTCGGTACCGGCGTTACAATATTCATAGCAAGGATCAGGTTAGTGTATCTATGATAGTACCGACGGTATCAAATGCCGTGTCCAGCACCTTGGTAGATGCTAGGGCATTGTTGCTGTTTAACTGCAAAGACACCAAATTAGATGTCACAGAATCGCCACCGGTGGGCAGCACACTGCGAATATTTGACAGATTTTGTAATGACGCATTGGCCAATACGTCATTGGTACCATTTAACTCAACACTGGTTTGGGCAACCTTTTGCGCTAGACCAACAGACGCTTGCGTCATTCCCTGATAGGCATTTTGAACGCCACTCATTCCTGACACAATGGACGAGTTAATGCTATTGCCGATTAGACTGGACATAATTCATACCTCTACTCTCTCACGGTTAATTATTAACCAGAATGACGTAAAGGAGAAGCCCGATTTTAATTAAATTTCCATAGCGACTGTATCGCTCCGTATACACAAAGGTAACATACTCATTTTAAAACACTTTTAGACTGCCATGGCAAATTGGCGCACAATATCCGCAGATTGCTGGGGATGGGAAATAAAGGGAGCATGGGACGCATGGGGCAATACCACGGTATCGCATTGAGGCTGCAATTCACAAATGCCGTCAATACCACTGGTAGGAACCAAGCTGTCCAAACGTCCATATATCCGTAATGTAGGCTGATAGATACGCCCGATATGGGGGCGTAAATCTTCTTTGGATAGTAGATTCAAGCCGGCTTTTAAGGCCGTGACCGAAGGCGCAGGGAAGGCGGTAATACTCTGTTTTAACGCTTTGATATCCTGTCGTGCGGTCTTACTTCCCATGGCTTGAATGGCCAAAAAACGTTCCAGGGTTTTCTTATAGTCTTGGGCTAACTCAGCTTCAAATTTTGCCAGCAGTTCAGGATTAATGCCCGGCCAACAAGGTCCTTTAGCAAAACGGGGGGTTGAGGCAATGGTAATCAGCCCGCCTATATGCTGCGGATAATGAATGGTTAAATATTGTGCCACCAATCCCCCCAGCGACCACCCAGCAATAATACTCGACGCTGGCACAGAGGTAATGATGGCTTCGGCCAAGGCGGCCACGGTGTAGGGAAACGGAACAATATGATTGTTCTCACCAAAACCGGGCAGATCGATGGTGGTTACCCGAAATTCCTGTTCCAGCAAAGGGATAAAGTGTTCAAACACACCACTGTTCATCCCCCAACCATGTAAAAGCACCAGATCTTTTCCTGTACCACAGGTTCGGCTGACGAGTTTCTCTGAGAGATTAGTATTTACCAAGACAATATCCTCTAAACATACCATGTTAATCGCACAATAGGGCCACTGGCTCCATGACAAAAGGTTTCACAATGAAGCTCCCTAATTTTGCCTGTTTATTATGTCAGCAATACAGCGACCATCCGGTTTGTGAGTACTGCAAAACCGATACCTGTTTTTTAGCGAAAGGGGGATATAAAGATAATCTGCTTACCTACCCCCAAATCCGCCGACAGTTTCGTCATAGTGGATACGATAACCTCTATGCATGTGGGGAATACCAGTGGCCATTTACCGACTTGGTGCACAACATGAAATTTCATCGTTGCCTTACCAGTGCCCGTATTCTTGCGGATTGGTTTGTCGAGTTCTGTATCCATGAGGACACACTGCTACCGGATTGTTTGCTTCCTGTCCCCGTGCATTTTCGTCGTTTCATGCACCGCCGTTTTAACCAAGCGGCGGTGATTGCCCGTCATATCAGCAATCAAATAGACCGCCCAGTTTATCATGACTGGGCCTGCCGTAAGGGCGGTAAAACCCAACATAAACTGTCACGCAGCCAGCGGTTACTCAATTTACGCAGGGCATTTTCCACCTCAATTCCCCATGACGTGCATCATGTCGCCATCATTGATGATGTCATGACCACGGGCGTAACCGCAGACGTACTGGCCAAACAATTACGGGCGCATCAGCCAGCCCTGATCATTGATATTTGGGTAATGGCACTGACCACCTGTAACCCCCTCATTCAGCGAACCAGGTGCGCTGACTGATAGATGGCATTCCCCATGAGTTTACCGGTACCGTACCAATAGCCACGGAATAAGGTATCGTCGACAAACCCGATAACCACCCCCTTACCTCGGGGCTGCACTAAGACGGCGGCAGAATCGGCAATCATATCCTGCAACACAGGCGCGCTATAACCGGCCATTAATGGCGAGTCGGTATAAAAACCGGGCTGATAAAACGGATTGTGCTCTGCCCGTACTATCATGTTACTGGTTTTAAATAAGGGTAAGGTATTGTGGTGATAGCCGAAGAACAAAGGATGTGACGGATCGATTTGGGCTTCATAAACTGCGCCGGCGATGATCTTACTGGCCGCCAAAGCCGATTTATCTTTGTATTTTAATCCTTCGGTGGGGAACACACTGTTAATTTTTTCTGAATTGACAACTTCGGCATCGAGCCAACCTTCGGCCGTCAAATACTTAAGGGCCGATTTTTGACCAATGAGCACACCACCGGCTGTCAGCCACCTATCCATGCGCTGAGATTCTTTAGCAATCAAATCATGATAACTGCCACCCACCAAAATAATGTGACTGTAGTTGTTGAGATCTACACTGCTTAGGCGACTTTTCTCCACAATCGTCGGGGCAACACCCACACGGGTATCGAGATAATGCCATATTTCACCAGCCTCATAAGATACCGTGCCTTTCCCCCCCACTAACAAAATATGCGGCGGGCGAACAACTTTCATGGTACGGCTGCCTAAATCGGCACCTTGTACCGTTAAGCCACTTTTCATGGCGTACACCTTTACGCCGCTGAGTTTCGACGCTGCCAGAATTTGTGCATAGGTATCATCCGGCTGGGTCAGTGCCATCGGTACCACCATGGCGCCGGCGGAAAAAGTGTGTTGTTCGCTGTTGGTTAACGTTGCAGTAAAGGCAGACAACGAACTTTTCACCTGCACGCCACCTGATAACAATTGTTGCAATAGGGCTGGAGCAAAGTAATCATTCCACTCAAAAGCGTAGGCGTAGGCGCCTTCACTCAGCACACTGTCCTTATTCACCGGCAACGCCTTGGTCAAATCGAGACCTCGGCCTTTACGCTTATCTAACACGGCATAGGGCAAATCAAACGCCAGTGCGATGTTCCAGTTGGACACGTCATAAAAGGTATTTTCAGGAAAATCCTGACGGCTGGAAAATAAACTCTTAATCAGCCGGTATTTGGGCTGGTTATAGGAGACAACTAAACTGCCACGGGCGAAGCGCTTATCGTCAACCTTGGTATCTTTCTGAGTAAACCCATACTGGATCTGATGCTGATCTAATATGGACAATAACGCATTGACCCGCCCATGATCCTGGGACAGCGCAACAATTGCACCGAAATCATCATCATCCCTAATAGCGGCTTGGGTTTCGTCATAAAAGGATTTTTGATAATCCAAAATGGCGGGCTTGTTGGCCAGAGCACCGTCGATGGTGCTAAGGCTGGTGGTCACCTGATTTTGAATGGTTTGTGCAAAGGTCAGTTTACCATTGATGGTGTCTTGGACATGACCGCGGCTACTGGCCTGCTCGAAAAGAATACCGATGCTGCCAAGGGCATCCGGGTATGACGAGCCTTTTCCATAGTAAAAGTCATCAAAGGCTTCTTCGGAAAAATACAACTGGCCAGCATCATCAAAGGCCTGCGCATGAAAAGCTCCCAACGCCTCTGTTATACGCACGTTGCCATCAGGTGTATTGGGATTTTTCCGTGACGGGACGCCAGGTTGGAAAAAATAGCTATTATCAGGCCCCATCTCGTGATGATCGGTGAGAATATGTGGTCGCCACTTTTGAAACTGACGAATACGGGCTTGGGATTCGGGATGGGTTAGTAACAGCCAATCCCGGTTTAAATCGAACCAATAATGATTTGAGCGACCAGATGGCCAGTCTTCACGATGCTCTCTGTTTTCTGGATCCGAGACTAAATTTTTACTTTTGTGCATATTCGCCCATTGGGCAAAACGGGATAAGCCATCAGGATTCAATGACGGATCGAGCAGCACAATGTTACCGTTTAACAGGTTCGTCACTCTTTCATCCTGAGCAGCTGCAAGATAGTAAGCAACCACTAACGCTGCATTAGCACCGGATGCCTCATTGCCGTGAATACTGTAGCCCATATACAAAAACAAGGGCGCATCTTTCCCGGCCGGAACACCTTCATTCACTTGCTTAAGGTGTGCTTCTCGCCACTGGGGAAGTTGGGCTTTATTTTTCGGAGCTGTAATGGTCAGCAAAAGTAGGGGGCGATGTTCATGGGTATAACCGGTCACTTCCAGTGACACTCTGTCGGACGCGTTCGCCAACACCTGCATGTAATTAACCAGTTGATCATGACGCACATGCCAGGTGCCCACGTCAGTACCAAGCACCGATTCCGGCGTCGGTATAGACGGATCAAATTCCACTCCCGCGGGCAGGTAAGCCGTTGCGGGTTTCCCTCCACCATCCGAAAAAGATGGATTTGCGTGTGCTGACAAACATAACAGCGCCATGAAAGCAGCTGTCCATCTTACTGTCCATTCGATCCGTGCTACCATTTTACATTTTCCTGTTGTATTTTGCCTATTTGCCCATACCTGTATGATTGCATGCAATACCTGACTGTTTTACTCAGGTAAATTTGTTATTATATGCTTAATTAAGATGCAACGTAGGATTTGTTAATGATTACTATATCAGAAGATGCGCAGGCTCACTTTGCAAAACTGTTGGAAAAACAAGATGCTGGGACGAACATCCGCGTATTCGTGGTAAACCCGGGTACGTCTACAGCAGAGTGCGGTGTCTCCTATTGTCCTCCTACCGCGGTTGAACCAGGTGATATTCGTTTACCTTTCAATGGCTTCGATGCAATCGTCGACGCTGAAAGTGCGCCCTTTTTAGAAGAAGCGGAAATTGACTATGTCACCGATCAAATGGGGTCGCAGTTAACCCTCAAAGCCCCGAATGCGAAGGCCCGCAAGGTGGATGATGACGCACCGCTTGTAGAGCGTGTGAGCTATGTCATTGAATCAGAAATCAACCCCCAGCTCGCTAGCCATGGCGGACAGGTGGTGTTACTGGAAATTACCGAAGACGGTCATGCCGTGCTGCAATTTGGTGGCGGCTGTAACGGTTGTTCCATGGTAGATGTTACCCTTAAAGAAGGTATCGAAAAGCAACTGCTTGAGAGCTTCCCCGGAGAGCTGAACGGTGTGCGGGATGCCACCAGTCACGAAGCAGGCGAACATTCGTATTATTGATTTTTTGGTATGACAACAGACTCCGCCGAATTATCTTTGCTCCGCAGCTGGCACCGGTTTAGACTGGGTTTGATCATATTTATTGCTGGTGCCACCTTATTGCTTACCGTGGCCCAGCTTCATCAAGTTTTATATATCATCTCAATCGCCATCTTATTCGTTGGCTTTGCCATTGCCATGACAGGGTATTTGGCCATTTTATGGCAACGGTTAAAGCGTATGAATCCGGCTAAAAAACATTATCATCCTGACGAATAAACCGGTAAAAGCTGTAGCCAAGGGTAACGCCTCTGGCGAACAAAAATGCCAGCAATCCATACCACAACGCTTTGTTACCGGCATCGCTGGTTAGCCACCACACCGGGAAATACACCCCAAAAGCACTGATTAGCATGGTATTGCGCATCTCTTTTGAACGGGTTAACCCCACAAAAACACCGTCAAACAAAAAGCACCAATGGGCCAACAAAGGCAGTAAAACCATAAGTGGTAAATAGAGCTCGGCGGCCTGTCGTAGGGGCGGCAAATCGGTGAGCAAAGCAATGATCCCATGGCCGGCTAGATAGAAAAGCAGCGCATAACCAATGGCAAAACACGATGACCAAAATAGTCCTCGTTGGGTATGTTGTAGTACACCGGTTTTATCTTTGGCCCCTTTGGCTTCACCGATCAAGGCTTCTACCGCCTGAGCGATACCGTCAAGTCCAAGGGCAATGAGAACAAAAAACTGCATGAGAATGGCGTTAACGGCCGCTGCGGTTTCGCCCATTCTCGCACCTTGTAAGGTAAGAAATGCCAAACAAAGTTGCAGTGCAAGATTGCGCAATAAGATGTTGCTGTTAAGTTTAAACAACACTTTGCGGGCCGCACTGTTGAACCAAGACAAAGCTGGTTGAATGCCTCTGATTTGCCTAAAAGCCACCACGAAACCGAATCCCATCATGGTGTATTCGGCCATCACACTGGCCCATGCTACGCCGGCTACGCCCATATCAAACACGAACACAAAAAGCATATCCAGCGCAGCGTTTAGTACATTCCCCACCACCTGGATCCACAATACGCTTTTGGTTTTTTGCTGACCCACTAACCAACCAATGAGCACAAGATTTAACATTGCCGCCGGCGCGCCCCACACACGGGCGTAGAAATAGGACGCGGTATAATGGGCGACTTCATTCGTTGTATCAGCCAGAAACTGACCTGCGCTAAGAATAGGCACTTGAAGTAACACAATACCCGCTGCCAGCAAGAGTCCAATGGCGGCAGTCTGCCATAGGGTTTTGGCCGACATGATTTTGCTATTGTGCTTATCCCCTTTCGCTTGCGCGCTAAGTCCGGTAGCCGACATTCTTAAAAAACCACACACCCAGTATATTTGGGTTAATATCAGGGTGCCGATGGATGCCCCGGCCAACATAGCCGATGAATCCATATGCCCCATCACCGCCGTATCAACCAAGCCTAATAACGGCGTGGTAATATTGGCGAGGATCATGGGAAATGCTAATGTAAGCAGCGTCTTGTGTGCCGGCCAAGCAGCAGAAAATTGCGTCGTCAACAGAATCTAATAGTGGAAAATACGTTTATGAAGTTTATCAGAATTTGGTCTCGTTCACATTCAGCAAATTGGCTTATAGCTGTGCTGATTTTATGCTCCGCATGGGCGGTACAAGCCAACGAGACTAACAACGCCGTGATATTACTTTATCATCACGTATCCGATTCCACGCCTAAAAGCACCAGTGTTAGCCCTGCCACCTTTGAAACCCATATGCGTTATGTTGCCGAGCATTACTCTGTGCTGCCGTTGCCGGAAATTGTCGAAGCGATAAAATCAGAGACCCCGTTACCGGATCGCGCCATGGCGATTACCTTTGACGATGGATATGCCAATATTCTTACCCATGGTCATGCCATTATGAGGGAATTAAATCTGCCCTATACCGTATTTATCAACCCCAAGGAAATAGGCAAACAGAAAAACCAGCTCACTTGGGAACAAATTAGCCGTATGCACAAGGAGGGGGTGGATTTTGCCAACCATACCCTTGATCATCTTCATATGCTGGAACGATTGTCCGGAGAAACGGACCAGGCCTGGCTTGATCGGATCTGGCAGAACGTAGAGGAGGCCGAATCACTCATTGCCGCTAAAACAGGTCAGTCTCTCAAATTCCTTGCCTATCCCTTTGGCGAATATAATCAGGCGTTGGCGAAAAAAGTGCTGCAAGAAGGTTATGTCGGCTTTGGTCAGCATTCAGGGGCAATTAGCAAATACAGTGATTTTGCGGCCTTACCCCGCTTTCCCGCAGCCGGACCTTATGCCAGTATGACGTCGTTGAAAGTGAAAATGGCCAGTTTGTCTATGCCGGTTGTATCTACTACCGTAAAGAACCCAGAACGGGCTTCACCCACCTTAACTGCGCCACAAAGCATCACGCTAGATGCCGATGATGTGACCCTTAGTCAGGCTGCTTGCTACTTTTTGGGTGAAAAAATGCCGGTTGAAACCCATGCAAATATCCTCACTTATACGCTAACAGCGAAGTTACCCACCGGGCGTTCACGTATAAATTGTACTGCGCCTTCAAAATCCCAAAGAGGACGTTACTACTGGTACTCCCAGCCCTTTTTTGTGGCCTCAGAGGATGGCTCTTACCCAGATTAATCCTAACCGGGCAAGGTTACATGAGCGGCGGGATCCCTTTTGCCAATTGAATAAACGGCGGGGTTGTCTGCTGCTCTCGAAAGCCTAAGGCGTGATAAAAACCCAGTGCCTGACGGTTGCTCTGTTCCACATCCAGCACCAAGGCAAATTTCCCTAACGTGCGGGCATAATGTTCCATAAACCGTATCATTGCCGTTCCCACGCCTTTTCTACGGGCGGAAGCAACCACCGCGATGTGCCCTATACACAACTCTAACGCCATGGGTGAATTGAGAGAGGCTGAGTAACGCTGACTGCGCATAACCACGTCCAGGGCCATATCAAGGCCATAGTAATCGGTTATCGCCAGCAAGGTGTCCCGGTCAAAATTATCCGGCAAATGATCGTGCCAGCAGGAGATAATACCGACGACCTCATCGTTATGGCATGCTAACCAATGATTCTCGAACCCGTACTGACCATTTCCTCTTAACCAGGCAGCATGAAGAAAACCGAAAGCATCGTCATGTTCTCCGTTTCCGAATATCGAGACGAGCAGATGCTCTCCAGCTTCTAATAGTAGAGGGACGGCAATGTTCACATCCTTTGCGGTGGCCTGTCTTACAACTAGAGTCATAACTACTAATGAAGTGACACAATCTCTGGCATATCGGCAAGGATCTGCTCGGCATCGCTGATTGCTAACTTCCCGGGCTCCATAATAGGTTTAAAACGACCGATGACTTGGGCATCGGGATTCACGAGTACCACGGAAGCGCTATGATCGACCAAATAGTCAGGTTTTTCCATGTCTCCCGTTAAGGCATACATCAAACCAAGGTTCCTGACAAGGGGAAATAAAACAGAGTGTGGCCCCGTTGCGGCTAAAAATTCATTATTAAAAAAGCCGACGTAACTATTAAGTCTTTGTATATCATCCCGTTTTGGATCTACCGACAAGAACAAGACCTTAATGGGATGGTTAGATTTTATCGCCGAAAGTTTTTCCCAAACTTTACTTAATGACGCCATCGTCGTAGGACACACATCGGGACAATAGGTATAGCCAACGAAAATCAGGGTCCAGGCATTTTGCAAATTTTCACGGGTAAATGGCTGTCCATTATTTTGCGTAAGTGAAAAAGCAGCAATTTCTCTGGGCTCGGGATAATACTGAAAATACTTAACGGCAGATGAAGGTTGCGATGATGCAATGTAACGTGCACCCACAATACCGGCAACTAAAGCAACAAGTGCAATAATTCCCACAACATATTTTTGATTCATAAGCTCAACGGTACGTAATGATCGAATAAAAGTACCACAAACAATAACATGAGATGCAAGATGGAATAACGAAATGTTTTTATCGCCGTATCGGGTTTACTGGCATATTTTAACCGACACGCCCACATGACAAATCCCGCATTAAGGGCTAAAGAGCCCAACAAATAGATAAGATGGGACATGCCCACCAGATAAGGCAACAAGCAAACCAAAACCAGTAAAATAGTGTAACCGAGCACCGATGTTTTGGTAAATTCAATGCCATGGGTCACGGGTAACATGGGTACTTTTGCCCGCGCGTAGTCTTTTTCCCGATGGATAGCCAAGGCCCAAAAATGGGGTGGCGTCCAAGTAAAAATGATTAAAACAAGTAACAGTGCGTGAGCATGTATTTCATTGGTTACGGCTGTCCAACCCAACAAAGGTGGCGCCGCCCCCGCTAAGCCACCAATCACAATATTTTGCGGCGTTGCCCGTTTTAAGAACATGGTATAAACCACGGCATAACCGACCAGACTTGCCAAGGTGAGCATTGCGGTTAATGCATTCACAAAGAACCACAGTAAACCAAAACCGGTAACACCCAGCGCAAAGGAAAACATCAAGGCATGGGAAACCGACACTTTCCCTTTAACCACCGGCCGGTTAACGGTTCGGGCCATCAAGCCGTCAATGCGATGATCCACCACATGATTGATAACCGCAGCGGCAGAGGCCAGCATACCGATCCCCGCCATGCCCGCAAACAATGTGCCCCCATTTACCCACGAATCCGTCGCTAAACACATACCCACCAGCGCGGTGAGTAAAAGTAACAACACCACTTTGGGTTTCGTTAACTCATAGTAATCCCGCCACGTTGCGGAGGTACCGGCATTTGCGCGCGTAGAAGGCGCCACAATCGTTTTAGCCATGAGCTTCCCCTTGCGTCCGTGAAACTTGATAGGTTATCCACACCATTACCAGTAGCAAACATGCAGCCACAAGATTATGGGCAACGGCCACCAGCACAGGAAGGCTTAAAACAATGTTGCTTACGCCCAAGGTGACCTGCAACATCAGCACACCAATTAACACCATGCCTGCGGTTTTCAGTGGTGCTGAAACTTCTCGGCTATACAAACGAAACCCTAACCACAATAAGTACAAGAAAGTGATCACCGCGCCGGCACGATGAACAATATGCATGGTCATTCGTTCACCATACCCATGGGCTCCATATTCATAGGTTTCAGCGTAAGGCACACTGAAGGCCCCCGAGAAATCCAGGCGTTGTGCCCAACCGTCTTCACACACCGGAAAATCCGTACAGGCCAATGCAGCATAGTTTGCCGACGTCCATCCACCCAAACCGATTTGCAGCAACAAGATGCCAAGCCCAACCAAGGCAAATTTAGTAAGACTATTTATTCTTCGTGGGGCTTGCCGGTGTTGCTCCCTGAGCTTTAAATGCAATAAAAACAACCCCGCCAACAGGGTAAAACCACCCAGCAGGTGGCCCATAACAATCACAGGTAAGAGATTCATAGTGACTGTCCACATGCCCAGTGCGGCTTGAAAGATCACCAATCCGGCCAGAAACAGCGGCAACCGCAGTGACTGCCCTTGATGACGTTGTTTAAGCGCCAACACCGCAATGGTGAAAATACATAACCCTAATGCCCCTGCAAAATAGCGGTGGATCATTTCATTCCACGCTTTGGCGGCCTCCACCGGTCGGTGGGGGTAGGCTTGATTGGCTGCCTCAACATGGGCATCTTGCACCGGCACGCTAAACAAGCCGTAACAGCCCGGCCAGTCCGGGCAACCTAGCCCAGCATCCGTCAGACGGGTATAGGCCCCAAGAACAATAACCACAACCGCTAACAGTAAACTGAACAACACTAATTTTTTCATCTTGTTCACCTATCCAATGCGCGATAATTTAAGCAGCTTTTTCACATCAGACAGGATGTCTCTGCTGCTTTGCACTGCCGCTTGTTTATCTTCATATGTAGGGTAACGAAGCATGGCGTTATTTAGGGTATCTACCAATAAAATTCCTTCTCTATCGGGCGGCGCCAATACATTCCCAAGTGCCATATCGCCAACGCTGACAAGATGAAACCGGTCATCTTTACCCAGGGCTTGTACTAGGGTTGGATCGCTTTGGCCGGTGACCAATACGGTCGCCTGCGCCCGATCGGTTTCCCGCCCCAACGCAAGCCACACCTGACTAATACTGTAAATGGCATTCTCACAGGCTTTGTCGCAATGCTCAGGCAACAAATAAACAATGCGCCACTTCGGCGTCTCCTGCTTAAACACAACGCTTAAATCCCGCACGGGTTGCAATAATTCCCCTTTATTGGTGGCCGCGCTATTAAACCATCCATTGTCCAATGCCAATTTGGCGATGAGCACCGGCATGATAAATACCAAAAACACACCGATTAACGTGATCTTGCTGCGTTTGTGAGACATGGCCATTACCTTTTATGTTTCGATGTTAATGCAAAATACCCGACCATCGCCGCCGCCATGGCTAGACCGAACCATTGAATGGCATAACCGAGATGTTTTTGCGGAGGCATGACAACAGGTTGCCAACGACGTACAAATTCACCTTCTGTGGGTGTGGTTAACTTCACCACAAAAGGTGCCATGTTCATTCCGGTTAATTGACGAATAAACGCCATATCAATTTGTTGGATAATGACGGGAAAGGCAGAATCCAGCGACAGGGTTTCCCTTACCACCGGATTTTTTTGCGGCACGGTGACCCGGCCATGAAAATGCCGATAGCCGGTTTGAATACTTACATCGGGCAAATACTCCCGACTCAATGGTGCTTCGACCCAACCAAAGTTCACCAGTACTGGCCCTTCGTTTGTCACCACAGGGGCAAGGATATCGAACCCTACCCGTCCGTTTACCACCTGGTTGTCGAGATACAACAATTGGGTTGTGTCTACTTTGCCGTTAAACCCTACTTGATAATCCCGAATATCCTCCCGACGCGGATCCAACGCCTTAAGGGAAATTGCACTTTCCTGACTTTTTTGCGTTATGCTGGCTAAACGTATTTCTTTTTGGTGCATGCGATCCAGTTGCCAGAAACCAAGGCTAATCATGCAAATGATTGCCACACTGACTAAAGCTGCCGTGGGAAGAGATGAGCGCATTTCATTGATTTTCATAACCGCTTTGCTCCACCGTTGGAGAATAAAATGACAATAAAAATTATTCTTGTGTGTTTGCTTATCTACATGATTGTTAATTTGTTTTTAGCCATGAAAGCAATGATGAAAAACGATCCTGACGGGCCACCGATGAGTAAATATATTGGCCGCCGTGTTTTCACCTCTGTTGTCATTGTTATTCTCATTTTGGTTGCCATGGCAACCGGATTAATTACCCCGAACCCTCGCCCGTACTAACGGGCGTTCCTTACAGTACATAAACAAACATAAACAACATCACCCACACCACATCGACAAAATGCCAATACCAACTGCCGGCCTGAAACGCAAAGTGGTTGTGGGCGGTAAAATGCCCCTTGAGCACCCGTAAGAACAAGACGATGAGCATGATGGTGCCCAAGGTCACGTGCATGCCATGAAACCCTGTGAGCATAAAAAATGTGTTGCCGTAGACGCCCGACTGTAGCGTTAGCCCCAGCTCATGGTAGGCATGAATGTATTCTTCCACCTGCAAGGAAAGAAACCCGATGCCCAGTAATATGGTTATCCCCAACATGAGGGTTAATTGCTTACGCTTACCTTGCTCTAATCCCACATGAGCAAAATGCAGCGTCACAGAAGAAATAAGTAAAATAATCGTATTGATGGTGGGTAAGCCCATCGCCCCCATTTGTTCGGTAGTGGTGCCTCCGGGGGTGGATATCAGCGGCCACATGGCTTCAAATCCCGGCCACAACACCTCGTTTGTCATGGCGTTGTTCGACGCCCCGCCAAGCCAGGGAACCGAGATCATACGGGCATAAAATAAGGCACCAAAAAAAGCGCCAAAAAACATCACTTCGGAAAAAATAAACCAGCTCATGCCCTGACGGTAAGAGCGACCTAATTGATCGCTATACAAGCCACTCATGGACTCATCAATTTGATTCTTAAACCAGCCGAACAGCATGACCAACAAGGTGATGATCCCAAGCCCCAGCACACGAGTGCCAAAACCGTCTTCACCATTGCTGTTTTCAATGACCGTATTGGCGGCCCCCACTGCAATTAAGAACAAGGCTACAGCACCCACAAAAGGCCATGGACTTTGGGCTGGCACGTAATATCGCTGATATTCTTGTTGCATAGTGACTCTCCTTCCTGCCTAACGACTGCCGCTGGCAGGCTGACGTAAAAATGGGTTCTTGCTATTGGTGAGATCGTCTGCGCGATCAGTCACGTCATACAAGGTGTATTGCAAAGTAAAATAGGTGATGTCGTCGGGCAGATCCGGATCCACATAAAACGACATGGGCATCCAGGCTTCCTGCCCCGCCTGAAGTGTTTGCTGATTAAAACAAAAGCACTCGGTTTTATTGAGATAAAGCGCCGCCTGGCCTGGGCTGACAGAGGGTATGGCCTGGGCAATAATATTGGTTCGGGCGGGGTTATGA
Organism: Alteromonas sp. 14N.309.X.WAT.G.H12; assembly: GCF_036697315.1. Lineage (NCBI taxonomy): Bacteria > Pseudomonadati > Pseudomonadota > Gammaproteobacteria > Alteromonadales > Alteromonadaceae > Alteromonas > Alteromonas sp. 14N.309.X.WAT.G.H12. The sequence goes on along the minus strand of NZ_JBAHZB010000004.1, from coordinate 24,043 downwards.
ACATAAAATGACACCGTGTTAATTTCACCGGGGTGCACGCTTATCCGCTGGGTTTGTGCCGAAAAGGCCCATGGCATACCGGAGTTTGTACGGGTAATAAATTCCACCGTAACAGAACGGCTACTATCCACATTTCCGCTTTTCCATTCCGCCGCCGAGTTTTGGGTTTTGCCATTAATCCCCGTGACATCACAAAACACGTCATACAGCGGCACTAACGCAAAGCCAAAGCCGAACATCCCCACCACGATGACGACTAATCGCAGGGTTAATTTACGGTGTTGAGACGTGGATGTGCTCATAATTGGCCGCTACTTCACAACCGGTGGTGTTTCGAAGGTGTGGTAAGGAGCAGGGGACGGAATTTCCCACTCCAGACCTTCTGCGCCTTCCCATACGCGATCACTGACCGCTTCACCTTGCTTTTTACAGGCTTTAATCACCACAGCCAGGAAGATCAACTGAGACAAACCAAAGGCAAACCCCCCTATGCTTATCCATTGGTTATAATCGGCAAATTGCAGCGAATAATCGGGAATACGTCGGGGCATACCCGCAAGACCCACAAAGTGCATAGGAAAAAACAGCACGTTGACAGAAATAAGTGAGCACCAGAAATGCCATTTCGCCAAGGTGATATTAAACATTTTCCCTGTCCACTTAGGCAGCCAGTAATACACCGCAGCCATAATTGAGAATACCGCCCCTGTCACCAACACATAGTGGAAATGTGCCACCACAAAATAGGTATCGTGGTACTGAAAATCCACCGGCGTGATGGCCAACATCAACCCAGATAGGCCGCCTATGGTAAAGAGCACGATAAACGCAAGAGCAAAGAGCATGGGCACCTCGAAGGTCAGGGAGCCTCGCCACATGGTAGCCACCCAGTTAAACACCTTCACGCCCGTGGGGACAGAGATGAGCATGGTAGCAAACATAAAGAACATTTCCGCAAACACCGGCATGCCTGTGGTAAACATATGGTGAGCCCATACGATGAAGGACAGCAATGCAATAGAAGCGGTGGCGTAAACCATAGAGGCATAGCCGAATAAGCGCTTACGGGCAAAGGTCGGAACAATTTGCGAGATAATGCCGAAGGCGGGCAAAATCATGATGTACACTTCAGGATGTCCGAAAAACCAGAAGATATGCTGGAACATTACCGGGTCGCCGCCACCGGCGGCATCAAAGAAGCTAGTGCCAAAAAATTTGTCGGTTAGCACCATGGTGACAGCCCCAGCTAACACCGGCATAACCGCGATAAGCAAAAATGCAGTGATTAGCCAGGTCCACACAAATAAGGGCATTTTCATCCACGACATACCCGGTGCACGCATATTGAAAATGGTCACAATGACGTTAATGGCCCCCATAATGGAAGATATCCCCATGATATGAACCGAAAACACGAATAACCCTGTGCTGTCACTGCTGTAGGTGGTGGAGAGCGGAGCATAAAAGGTCCAGCCAAAAGCGGGGCCACCCCCTTCAACAAATAAGGAACCGAGCAAAATAGCAAAGGCAAAAGGCAGGATCCAAAAACTCCAGTTGTTCATTCGTGGCAACGCCATATCCGGCGCACCTATCATCATGGGAATGAGCCAGTTTGCCAGCCCGGTAAATGCCGGCATAACGGCACCAAATACCATAATTAGTCCATGCACCGTGGTCATCTGGTTAAAGAAATTCGGTTGCACAATTTGCAAACCCGGCTGAAATAATTCAGCGCGGATCACCATGGCCATCGCACCACCCACAAGAAACATAATAAAGGCAAACCACAAATACAGGGTGCCAATATCCTTATGATTGGTGGTGAGTAACCAACGCATGATCCCTTTCGGTGCGCCGTGGTGATGATCGTCGTGTGCCAATGTGTGATCTGGCATTAAGGTCTCTGTCGCTTTGGTCATAGCACGCTCCTAAATACCTGTTCCGGTGGCAACCGCATTAACGTCTTTTGGCTGAATAATATCGCCGGTATTGTTACCCCACGCGTTACGCTCGTAAGTAACCACCGCGGCGATGTCTTTTAGTGAAAGCATTTTGCCAAAGGCCTGCATAGCAGTACCGGCTTTACCATTTAAGACGATATCAATGTGTGCTTGCTGATCGTTTAATACTATTGGACTGCCTTTAAGGGCAGGAAAGACGCCGGGTAGCCCCTGTCCGGTGGGCATATGACAAGCAGCACAGGTGCTGTTGTAAACTTTTTCCCCATGGATCATGAGTTCATCCATACTCATATTCATAGCCAAAAGCCGCTGTTCTTCTTCTTTGGCTTGTTTAACTCTATTTTCTTCTGCGGTCATCCATGCTTGGTAGTCTTCCGGCGTTTTGGCAATTACCACCACCGGCATGAAGCCGTGATCTTTACCGCATAACTCAGCGCACTGACCCCGGTATATGCCCGGCTCATTCACGTTGGTCCAGACCTCGTTAATAAACCCCGGATTCGCATCTTTTTTAATGGCAAAATCCGGTACCCACCAAGAATGGATCACATCGTCAGAGGTAATCAGAAACCGCACTTTCTGCCCCGTGGGGATCACCAAAGGCCGGTCAACCTCAAGGAGGTAATTTTCCCCTTTAGTAAATTTATTCGCGATTTGTTCTTGCTGGGTGGCCAAAACGGAATAAAAAGCCACATCACTATCCATGTATTTGTAATGCCATTTCCACTGGGATCCGGTGACTAATACGGTCATGTCAGGCTCGCTGGCATCTTCCATCGCAATCAAGGTGCGTGCGGCCGGTACGGCCATAAACACAAGGATTAAAAAGGGAATGATCGTCCAGGCAATTTCCACTTTAATGTTTTCGTGAAAATGCGCCGGTTTAGCGCCACGGGATTTACGATGCCGGATAATTGAGTAAAACATGACGCCAAATACCAACACAGCAATAACCACGCAAATAGAAAACATGAGCATGTGAAGGTCGTAAACCTGACCACTAATATCTGTTACGCCAGGACGTAAATTTAATTCCCCAGCTCTTTGTGCAGTCGATTCGGTTTTTGCGAAAACCCGCATTGATGTAAAGGCGAAAAAGCCCCCCAAAACCATCATTGCGTTACGTACGTGTTTCTTCACTCAACACCTCCGTGATGGAGAACCTTGTAGGATGTTTACAGTACTCGATTCTGTGATGATAGCCGTCCCGGCTTGTTAATTTTTTTCCTCTTTTGTTATTAACTTGTTAATAACAGTATAAGAATTAAACACATTTAAGATTTTGTCTAGTCTTTCATTCATTATTTCTTAAAAAACTTTTTCGATTAGAGGTGGGAAATGCGTATAAAAATTCAGCAGGACATTACAGGCGGGGCTTTGCCACGATTACGGTGAATGTGGAATCGAATACCAACTTGATGATATTGTTTGATGTCGCATGCAATTATACAGTGAGACTTGATAAGTCACTGTGGTGCATTGCGCTTTTAGAATTCATCACAATCATCCTCAGCATGCCTTTTAGAATTTAAAAAAACAAAACACTGACAGGCAGCAATGCGCGTAAACCGAACTCTAGGTGTCAGATTGACCACACAATTGGGCAAATTAACCAGAAGTTACCCATGCTACTTTAGTTTACCCATTTAAAATTCATAACTTATTGCTATAAAAGAAAAAAATATTGTGGTCTATTAATTGCCTTTCTTTCAATGGAATAAGTCAGCAGCGGGCAATGGCCATAATTCAGCGTCCGTATGTTCATGAGCAGAGAAGTAAGGTTAGCAGCGATGACGTCACAAGGTAGGAGCTCGTTACACTCGAATAATAAGCGAATTGCATGGATCGATAATTTGCGCGCAGTAATTATCATTTTCGTTGTTCACTTTCATAGTTGCATTACCTATAGCCATGTAGGTGATTGGTATATCAAGGATGGACCAGAAGGAACACTGACTGAAAAACTCCCCTATATTTTCTGGATCTTCCATCTACAATCGTTTTTTATGGGCGTGCTATTTTTCATTGGTGGATGGATGGCTTATGGCGCCTTGCAAAGGAAAGGAAGTTGGAATTTTATTGTCGAACGTACGAATAGACTTGCCGTTCCCGCACTTTTGTACATGTTTATTGTCCATCCGTTTATCCTATACAAGTTAATGAACGGAACAACAGGGTCTGCTAGGTTTACTGATCTTACAATTTATCTTAATTACATAAAATCAGGTGACGTGTGGAGTGGTAGTGGTCCCTTATGGTTTGTGTTGACCCTGCTTGTATTTTGCATCAGTTTTACATTATGTAGCGTTTATCCGAATACGCTCAAAATCAATACACAACCTTCACTGCCGTCTACGCATAACTTCTTTATTCTTGCTTTATTCCTATCACTGGCTACCGCCATAACCCGCATCTTTTTTCCTATCGGAACAAGTGTTTTTAATTTTCAGTTCGCTTATTTCCCTCAGTACATCGTATTTTTTATCTTGGGAATTGCGTTAGCTCAAAATGGGGGATTGGATAAGATCACCGACTGTAGGTGGGCAAGAAAAATAGGCTTGGGGGCATTAATCGGTGGCCCACTTTTCCTAGCCCTTATCCTATTTATCGGTGGGGGGCCAACAGAAGGTCCTCAACCGGGAGAGCACGGCCCCATATTGTATTTCGGAGGACTGAATTTGTATGCTTTTTTAGCGGCTACATGGGAGCAAACCACAGGCATGGGTTTAGCATTGGGGATATTGGTGTGTTTCAGAAGGCAGTTTGATGTCAGTAACGCGGTCACCCGTTGGGTATCGTCTCGCTCATTTGCTGTGTACTTTATTCATGCGCCAGTCCTTGTTTGGTTAACCACCATGTATGATTCACTAGCCATAGACACATTTCCAAAAATCTTACTATTAACGCTCTCTGGATTAATCATCAGTTTTGGATTTGCTGAGATAATAAAACGCACTTGGGGTATAGGTCGCTACTTTTGATTTTACGGCTGATACCGTTTTGCTATTTTTATTAAAACCCGCACCTTGGTTTCATATCCAGATACGAAGTTCGACATTGTTTCATTTAGTGCATAACCCTTGCATTGGCCATGACAGCCTTCCGAGATGGCTGTCACGAGTGATTGTCGAGTAGTGATGACGGCTTATTATACAAACGGCTGTCAGCTTTCATTGAGCCCTATGATTCAGAACTGACCGTTCAAGTCAGGGCTTCATATGATTCGGGTAAGTCATAAAACAAGGGGGCCGCTCGATGATGGTTACATCCAATCGGCGTTTCTGATCACACCCACGGCAATACCTTCAATATTGAAAGGCTCTGAGGCTAAATCAACCTTAATGGTATTAAAGTCATCGTTTTCAGCGTGTAACCACACTTCCCGGCCACGCTTTTCTAAACGCTTAACGGTGACGTCTTCGTCCACCCGGGCCACCACAACCTGACCGTTATGCACATCGGTAGTGCGATGTACGGCAAGCAGATCGCCATCCAAAATGCCAATGTCCTTCATGCTCATGCCGTTTACTCTGAGTAGAAAATCGGCGCGGGGATGAAATAGCTCTGGATCGACCTTGTAGTGGGTCTCAACGTGTTCCTGAGCCAATATAGGCTCACCAGCTGCCACTCGACCGATTAACGGTAAACCCGCCTCTTCGTCGTTGTCAGCTTCAAGAGGAATGTTTAGCTTAATACCCCGGGAGGTTCCCGCTAAAATCTCGATAACCCCTTTTCGTGCCAAGGCCTTTAGATGCTCTTCGGCGGCATTGGCAGATTTAAACCCGAGCTTTTTCGCAATTTCTGCCCGCGTTGGAGGCATACCGGTTTCCAGCATGGTGGTTTTGATTAACTCGAGAACTTCCGTTTGTCTGGGTGTAAGTGGACGCATAAACAGCCTGTTTTTCTATACAGTTTCTGTAAGTATATACAGTTCAATTGTAGAAACAAAGGCTTAATTTTGCGCCTGGGGCTTAATTTGCCCAATTAACCTATAAAATACCCTCTTACCCTTACTCAGATTCCAACGACGAGGCCGTAATATGGTGGGCGGTGACCCCAGCAGGATATAACCAGCTGCGTCTAAATGTCGTGGTAACGGTAGAGTTGGTAAAACCTGTGTCATGCACAATTTTCTTCAGTGAACGATGAGAATAACAGCGCAGATTAGACACCAACCCATCCCACAGCAACATAAGGGGAACAATAGGAATAAGATAAGTGAAAATGGCCGTCACCAGCAGTTGTCGTCGTTCGGTAATAAAAGGCAACAAGATCATCGCAAGTAACGGTCCGAACAACATAGAAATGTAGCTAACAACTGAGTTGTCACAGTATTCCAATACCAGAATGTCGTTGCCATGGGAAAGGTTAAGACGCAAAATCTCCGCCACCTGCTCATCATCAAAATGGTGAAAGGAATTAATAAAAATTTTCGGGATTTGAAAATCAGGATTGTCTTTTAATACATCGATGGGTTGATCTAAATAGTGGATGCGATCATCACCGAGGTTATTAATGTGTTCCCTAAACTCCGGGTTTTTATCTATCATAAAATCAGACAAATAAAACTTTACCCCGTCGTTATCCATTTCTTTAACCAGCAGTTCATTGACATAACCACTACCGGCACAGGGATCAAGCACGGTTCCCCCCGCTTTACTGATAAATGCTTTAAGTTCAGGTAGCCACAACTTGTGATAACCCATTAACTTATAGAGCGCCCCCATAAAGCGGCGAAGAAAAGCATGATAAAACTCCGGCACCCAGAATAAATCACCAAATTCGAATAGTTTTTTCTGCATAGCGTTTCCGTGTTATTCCTGTTTGTTAACTCGGCGCAGTGCCGGATAAAAAGTCGTCAGATATGAGTATCAGTATGGCTCAAATAACGCGTATCGTGACATTGTATTTATTTTTCTCTGAACTTTAATTGGCGCAGCTGCGTTTATGACTCTATGAAACTCACTGTTAAAGCTATATTTGCCAGCTATTTTGCTGTCCTGTTCACCTTTGCCGTGCTCGATGCACTCTGGCTAGGTATCATCGCTATGCCGTGGTATCAGACAGCCTTTACGCAGCTCTTTAGAGAACCATTTATTATCTGGCCTTGGGTCGTATTTTATCTGCTTTACTGCGCATCTGTGGTCTATTTGATAATACGCCCTTATATAAACCAGAACCTGATCCAAACCGCATGGGGCGGTTTTGTGCTAGGTGCAACCGCCTACGGTACCTATAATCTTACCGCCTATGCCATTATCGAGCATTGGCCACTTACCATGACATTCGTAGACTGGTTATGGGGCAGCCTTGCCACCATGATCATGGCGTTCACCGGCGGTTGGGCAGCCAGAAAAGCCAATGTAAAATCAAAGGGACAGGGGTGACAGTCCCGACGAGACACTCTATTATGATAAGCCCATCACAGATCATCTAGATCGCCGCGGGTTTGTGATAAACTGCGCCGGTTATTTTAATACAGGATTTTCTTTTCATGTCGTGGTTGCGAAAAACGCTGCTTTCGGTGTTTCACTATCCCGTGAAGCTTTTGGTTAAAGATCATAATATTCCGGCAAATGTTGAGTCTGAATTGGGTATCGACAGAAGCAAGCCCATTATCTACTTGCTGCCTACCAATTCGGTGACGGATCAACTTGCCTTACGTATGTGTACAGAACGATTGGGATTACCCAGTCCTACCGCAGGAATCGAAGTGGCAGGTAAGCACTATCCAGGTAGTGTCTTTCTGCGCAAAACTGAGCCCTTGTTCGCTAAAGGCGCCTCAAGCACCGATGTGGAGGCCGTTTTCTCCAGTCTGTTTCATTTACATCGCGACCATGACGATGTGGATGTGCAGGTAGTACCTGTGTTTGTCTCTTGGGGACGGGCGCCGGGTAAAGGCTCTCCTAATTTGGGCGATCTCATTGCCCATCATGCATCCCCCAGTTGGCTAAGAAAGTTCTTCATCGTGATGTTTTTGGGTCGGGATAATTTCATTAATTTTAGCAAAGCCGTTTCTGCCCGGGAAATGTCCACCCAACGGGGTACTGACGAATCCATTGCCCACAAGCTAATTCGCGTAGCGCGCACACATTTTCATCGTAAACGTCAGAGCATGACGGGGCCAAATTTGCTAGAACGCCAAGAATTGCATAATGCCATTCTCGGCTCTGAAAGTGTTAAACGGGCCATGCTTGAACAAAGCAATTCGAAAAAGAAGTCCAAAAAGAAGCAGGATCCCAGAGACACGGCCATCGAATATATCAATGAAATTGCCGCCGATTACCGCGAAGGATTAATTCGCTTTGGCGATCGCATACTCACCCGTATTTGGAACAAAATTTACAATGGGATCAGCGTAAAACACAGCGAGCGTATCCGTGAACTGGCCGCAAACGGTCACGAAATCATTTACGTTCCCTGTCATCGCAGCCATATGGACTATATGCTACTTACCTATGTCATTTATCACGAAGGCATGGTGACCCCTCATATCGCTGCGGGTATTAACCTGAATTTTTGGCCCGCCGGTCCCATTTTCCGGCGCAGCGGTGCCTTTTTCTTGCGTCGCAGCTTTGCGGGCAATCAGCTCTACACCGCGGTATTTCGTGAATATCTTGAACTGCTGTTTAACAAAGGCTATTCGGTAAAATATTACCCCGAAGGCGGTCGTAGTCGTACAGGACGTCTTATTCCACCGAAAACCGGTATGTTAGCCATGACCATGCAAGCGGTTGTCAAAGGCGTTCAGCGCCCAGTGAGTATTGTGCCTGTATACATCGGCTACGAGAACGTCATGGAGGTAAAAAGTTACCTTAGTGAACTGAAAGGCAGCGGCAAGAAAAAAGAATCCAGTTGGCAGGTGTTTTCTGCCATTAGAAAGCTAAGAAATTACGGCCATGGCTACGTTAATTTTGGCGAACCGATTCAGTTAAATCAGTTCTTGGAACAATCCGTACCTGACTGGCGGGAAACCTTACCCGATGACGGCGACAAAAAGCCCGCCTGGCTCACGCCCATGGTTAATGATCTGGCTCATGAAGTCATGTTGCGGATCAATAAAAACGCCGCCATTAACGGTATGGCGCTGGTCTCTTTATGCTTGTTATCGTCTAAAACCAAGACCATGACGGAAAAAGAGCTCATGCGGGCCATGTCCAATTACCTGACACTGCTTAAAAGTGCGCCTTACAGCGACGATGCCACCATCCCCGATATAAACGCTAAAACAATGTTGGCAGAAACCTTAGCGCTAAAACGCTTTGACATCAGTAAGGATGGATACGGCACCTTGGTTTCACCGTTAGAAGACGCGGCAATATATCTCACTTACTATCGCAACAATATTCTGCATTTATTTGCCTTACCTGGCGTGATCATGTCCACCGTATTTGCCAGACCCGGCATTCATCGCCACGAAGTATTACGGCTCATGGCAGCATTTTATCCCTTGTTGCAAAAAGAACTGTTTATATACATGACTCAGGATCAAGCGCTATCGTATACGGACAAATTGATCACCACCATGCTCGAGCAACGCCTATTAACCGGCGAGGATGACTGCCTCACGCCACCGTCCTCTTCAGATAGAAATTTCCATTCAGCGTGGCTGTTAAGCCGTTGTATGCAAGAGACCTTTCAGCGTTACGCCGTGGTGCTTACCCTGATTGAACGTGAACGGGTCATTAGCCGCAGTACGCTGGAACGCAATAGCCGACAGGTTGCCGAACGGTTATCTATCCTCTATGGCATAAACTCGCCGGAGTTTTACGATAAAAACGTGCTTTCCAGCTTTATTTCCGCATTAAGGGAAAACCACTGGCTAGACTCTGCCCCTGATGGCAGCTTGAAGTATTCCGAAGAAAGCGATGCCTTGCGACAAGATGTACTGTCTTTGGTGTGGCCGGAAATCACTCAACATTTAGAAAACGTAGATTGCCCAGAATAAAACCATAGTTTATGGAAGGCGTATAAAGAATAAAGGGGCTAGCTAGCCCCTTTATTTATGAAAGAAAGAATTTGTAAGCAGGATCCTGCGTCACTTCTTTATATTCATAATTAAGTTGTGTCAAATGGGCATCAAATTCGGCTCTGCTGTCTGGCGATATCTGAAATCCAGCCAAAACCAACCCTTCTGCCGCACCATGATTGCGATAATGGAACAAGGTCAGGTTCCAACGTTCGCCAAGGGTATCAAGGAATTTAAGTAATGCACCTGGATGCTCTGGAAACTCGAAGGTAAACACGGTTTCATTTAGCAAGGTAGGCGGACGCCCCCCAACCATATGACGCACATGCAGTTTTGCCAGTTCATTATCCGATAAATCAAAACACGAATAGTCTTTAGCCGATAACGAATCTTTTAGGGCGGCAAACTCCTGTTTACCGCCTTTGAGGTTCACGCCCACAAAAATGTGTGCATCGGTTTCATTGGCATAGCGGTAATTGAACTCGGTAATGGCTTTGCCACCTAAGGCTTCACAAAACTGCTTAAAGGCACCGCGCCGTTCGGGAATTTGTACCGCAAACACGGCTTCTTTCTGCTCGCCTAATTCGCAACGCTCTGACACATACCGCAGGGTATGAAAATTAATGTTAGCACCGCAGAGTATGCCGCCTAACTTTTTGCCTTTTATGCCGTGTTGCGCTGTGTATTTTTTGATGGCCGCCACAGACATGGCTCCCGCCGGTTCGGCAATCACACGGGTATCGTCAAAAATATCCTTGATCGCCGCACAGATTTCATCGTTAGAGACGGTTATCACGTCATCGAGCAAACGGGCGCATAAACGGTAAGTTTCGGTTCCCATGGTTTTTACCGCCACACCATCGGCAAAGATACCCACGGAAGGCAAGGTCACAATTTCACCGGCTTCCATAGCCGCTTTAAAACAGGCCGATTCTTCCGATTCCACGCCAATGATCTGAATATCCGGCTTAAGCTGCTTAAGGTATACCGCAATACCCGCTGCTAATCCGCCGCCGCCAATGGCAATAAAAACAATGTCCAAATTGGGATTTTGTTCCAACAACTCACGGGCGATGGTGCCTTGTCCGGCAATCACATCCGGATCATCGAAGGGCGGAATAAATGTATACCCCTGAGACGCGGATAATTCTTGGGCATGCTTACTGGCCATATCGAAATTCGTGCCATGAAGCACAATATTTACATGGCTGCCGCCAAACCGGCGCACGGCTTCGATTTTAATTTCAGGGGTGGTTTCTGGCATGACAATGGTCGCATGCACACCTTTCATCTTCGCCCCATACGCCAACCCTTGGGCATGATTTCCCGCAGATGCCGCTATCACACCAGCTTGTAGCTCTTCTTCCGTTAAGGTACTTAACCGGTTGTAAGCCCCTCTAAGCTTGAAGGACTTAACCGGTTGTTGATCTTCACGTTTTAAAAAAACATCATTGCCAATCAAGTGCGACAAACGCACCATAGCCGAAAGCTCACTGTTTACCGCAACTTCATAAACAGGAGCCAGTAATATTTTTTTTAAATATTCGTGGTCACTGACACTCATATATCTTCCAGTTTTGACGGATCCCGTACTGCACCCTTATCAGCACTGGTAGCCAGCATTGCAAAGGTTTTTAACGATAAAGAAACTTCACGCTGACGATCTTTTGGACGCCAGGGTTTCGCACTGTTTTCCATCGCTTCGCGACGTTGTGATAATTCTTCATCAGAAATCAGGATATTGATACTACGATTTGGAATATCAATTTCAATTTTGTCACCTTCTTCAACCAAGCCAATTCCGCCGCCGCTAGCAGCTTCAGGGGAACAGTGACCGATGGACAAACCACTGGTACCACCGGAAAAACGCCCGTCGGTGATCAAGGCACACTCTTTACCTAAACCTTTCGATTTTAAGTAAGAGGTGGGGTAGAGCATTTCTTGCATACCCGGGCCACCTTTGGGTCCTTCGTAACGAATAATGACCACATCACCAGCTTTAACTTCATCGCCCAAAATTCCCGCTACGGCATCATCCTGACTTTCGTAGATTTTCGCGGTACCGGTGAATTTTAAGATAGAGGCATCAACCCCGGCGGTTTTTACAATACAACCGTCGGTGGCTAGGTTACCGTACAACACAGCAAGACCGCCATCGTGACTATAGGCATGTTCCACGGTGCGAATGCAGCCTTCTTTGCGATCATCATCCGCTTCATCCCAGCGGCAATCTTGACTAAAGGCTTTGGTAGTACGAATGCCCGCAGGGCCAGCGCGGAAAAACTTCACCGCGTCTTCATTCTCTGGATTAGTGATATCCCAATCAGCAATCACTTCTGGAAGTGGTTTACCCAACACGTGATTCACATTCTGGTTAAGCAGACCGGCTTTATTCAGTTCGCCAAGGATCCCCAAAACACCACCGGCACGATGCACATCTTCCATATGGTATTTCGGCGTAGACGGTGCCACTTTACATAAGTGAGGTACTTTACGAGACAAGCGATCAATGTCCGCCATTGTGAAAGGTACATCGCCTTCCATCGCCGCCGCCAGCAAATGCAAAATCGTGTTGGTGGAACCACCCATGGCGATATCTAAACTCATGGCATTTTCAAACGCTTCGAAGGTGGCAATATTGCGGGGTAAAGCCGTTTCATCATCGTTTTTGTAATAACGGTTACATAACTCAACCGCTACCACACCGGCTTGTTTGAAGAGCTCTTCTCTATCCGCATGGGTAGCCAGCAACGAGCCATTTCCAGGCAAAGACAGCCCTAACGCTTCGGTTAAGCAGTTCATGGAGTTAGCGGTAAACATACCTGAGCAAGAGCCACAGGTCGGACACGCCGAACGTTCAATTTCGTTCGAGTCATCATTACTAATGCGATCATCTGCAGCGGCAACCATGGCATCAACCAAATCAAGTTTGATCAACTGATCAGAAAGCTTGGTTTTACCCGCTTCCATAGGCCCACCCGACACAAACACCACTGGGATATTCAAGCGCATAGCGGCCATCAACATTCCAGGGGTGATTTTATCGCAGTTTGAAATGCACACGATGGCATCGGCACAGTGGGCGTTAACCATGTATTCCACCGAATCGGCGATGATTTCACGGGACGGCAAGCTATAAAGCATACCGGCATGTCCCATGGCAATGCCGTCATCGACAGCAATGGTATTAAATTCTTTGGCAACACCACCGGCGGCTTCAACGCTTCTGGCGACCAGCTGGCCCATGTCTTTTAGGTGCACATGCCCCGGCACGAACTGCGTGAAAGAGTTGGCAATGGCAATAATGGGCTTGTTGAAATCGGTGTCTTTCATACCGGTTGCGCGCCAAAGCGCGCGAGCGCCGGCCATGTTTCTTCCCTGGGTGGTGGTTGCAGATCGTAACTTGGGCATAATGCTTTCCCGTTTAATTTATTTTAAATAGAAATTACTTATAAACTGGAGTTAACCAGTTCCATTTATCTTCGGTTTTGCCGTTAAACAGACCGAAGAACATTGTTTGTACTTTTTCGGTAATTGGGCCTCGGGCGCCATTACCAACAGCAATACCATCGACGCTACGCACTGGCGTTACTTCCGCCGCGGTACCGCACATAAAGACTTCATCGGCCAAATACATGGCTTCTCGTGGAATATTCTCTTCACGCACTTCATAACCCATTTCTTTCAAAAGGGTAATGACGGTGTCTCGGGTGATCCCCGGCAGTATCGCCGCCGTTTTCGGCGTGGTAGACACCACACCATTGCGGATAATAAAGATATTTTCTCCCGCGCCTTCAGAAATATAACCGTTGCGGTCAAGGGCGATACCTTCGCCATAACCATGGCGACGTGCTTCCATGGAAATTAATTGTGATGACAAATAGTTTCCGCCCGCTTTTGCGCCGGTGGGAATGGTATTAGCCGCTAAACGATTCCATGAGGAAATCCCGGCATCTACGCCGCTTTTTAGCGCTTCTTCGCCTAAATAGGCACCCCATTCGAAGGCAGCAATGGCCAGTTCGGTTTCTTGACCGAAGGGCACTGCTAATCCCATACCAATATCACCATAGTAGGCAATAGGGCGAATATACGCAGATTTAAGCTCGTTTTTACGGAGAATATCCATGGTCGCGGCATTAAGTTGCTCTAACGTATAAGGAATGGTCATACGGTAAATTTTTGCTGAATCGATTAAACGACGATTGTGTTCGTCCAAACGAAATACACAGGTACCTTGGTCGGGCGTATTGTACGCTCTGATACCTTCAAATACAGATGATCCATAATGGATTGCGTGGGTCATAACGTGCACCGTCGCCTCTTTCCAAGGCATGATGTCGCCGTTAAACCAAATATACTCTGCTGGTTGCTTAGCCATGTTTGTTCCTTCCTGTACCAGGCATGTTTGCCCGTCACCGCTTAAACGGTATTTAAATTAATTACAAGACAACGTTCTGAAACGAATGATACATGACTGCAGTAAAGTGCCCAATAAGGATTCTGCTGCTTGTATATAACTGGACAGGAATATTTACACAACAATTGGGTGTAGACACGCCTGTACCTATCTCGTTTCGCTTTCAATCGACACAGATACGGGGCTAGTCTTTAAAAGACTATTGATGACTGGATTTTAAAAATTCGGAATTAAATTTTTAGAATTTGCTCTTCAAACCTACAGCTGGCCGACTGTAAATCTGATATTGGGTGAAGAAATAGCATGAAACTACTGTCAGAATCAAGTAATTTGCGTTTTGGGATGCATATTTCCCCACATAGTTACATCATACAAAACAATTCTAAAGAGCAAACACATGATCGACTGGTTTCACTGGATAAATTTAGCCGGCGTGGCGGTATGTGCCATTTCAGGCACCCTGATGGCATATCAGAAAAAAATGGATGGTTTTGGCGTCGTAGTTTTAGCCTCCGTAACGGCCATTGGCGGTGGAACACTGCGAGACATTGTGCTGGATATTCCGGTTTTTTGGGTGCATGACACCGACTACATCTATTCAACCTTACTGGCGGCGGCCCTCACCATCGCTTGGTTGCGCATCAGTCCACGCTTTCCTTTTCACTACTTACTCGTTGCTGATGCGTTTGGTTTGGGGTTGTTTAATGTGGTTGGCATGGAGAAGGCCCTTATTAATGATGCCCCCATGTCCGTTGCCATTGCCATGGGCACCATCACTGGCGTATTTGGTGGCTTGCTGCGAGATGTTATTTGTCGTGAAATCCCCCTGGTATTAAATGGTGAACTGTATGCCATTACCTGCATTTGTGGTGGTCTAAGCTATGCCCTTTTATATCATCTGGGCATTGCCAATCAGTATTGTGTTGCCGTGTCATTGGCGGTGACGGTGCTGATGCGTTTAGGAGCCCTGCGTTGGCACTGGCAACTGCCGGTTTTTAATGCCGAATAACCCAACTTGAGGCCAGTTTTTTCTTACCTTTGCAGCTCATACACTTCTGTAAGCAACAAAGGAGATCAGTATGGGCATGGCGGTGGTAAACACCCGGGCAGGAACCGGCATTGATGCGCCACTGGTGCGGGTTGAAGTGCATCTCGCAAATGGCTTACCCGCGTTTCAGTTAGTTGGCATGGCAGAAACCTCGGTAAAAGAAGCCCGAGACAGAGTACGCAGTGCACTCATCAATAGCGGTTTTGAATTTCCCGCCCGACGTATTACCGTCAATTTATCACCCGCTAGCATTCCCAAGCAGGGCGGCCGCTACGATCTCGCCATCGCCATTGGTATTCTCATTGCCCACGGCACCTTAGACAGCAATGCAGCGGACGATATCGAGTTTATCGGCGAGCTGGCTCTAACCGGTGAGCTTAGAAAAATTAGCGGCATCATTCCTGTGGTGATTGCCTGTAAAAACAGCCGTCACGCGCTCATTCATCCGTGGGAAAATCGTAGCGATGCGGCCATTGTAGAAGATGCTCACCGTTATGCCGCTGAATCACTACTGGCGGTGTATTTACACCTTTCGGGCACCGATCCTTTAGTGAAAGATACCAATACGCCATTGCAAGATACCCATCACCAGACATTACCTGTGTGGGAAGGCATTCAAGGGCAACATCAGGCAAAACGGGCATTACTCATTGCGGCCGCTGGCGCCCATAACGTGCTTTTTACCGGTCCTCCTGGCACAGGAAAAAGCTTACTCGCCAGTCGCTTACTAAGAATGCTGCCTCCCCTGTCTACCGATGAAGCGTTAGAAGTGGCGTCATTGCATTCCATAAAACAAACATCAACATCGGTCACATCCACCCCGGCGCGACCTTTTCGTTCACCCCATCATACCTGCTCAGCCATTGCCCTTACAGGCGGCGGGGCGTCTCCCTTACCTGGCGAAGTCTCGCTAGCGCATCACGGGGTATTATTTTTAGATGAATTACCTGAGTTTGGTCGTCGGGCGTTAGATGTTCTAAGAGAGCCCTTGGAAACCGGCGAAGTGCACATTGCCAGAGCGTCGGGTAGCGCCTGTTATCCGGCGCGATTCCAACTGATTGCTGCAATGAACCCCAGTCCTACCGGTGATGTGGATGACGGGCGCACGCCGCCAGATCAAATACTGAGGTATTTAAGCCGGGTGTCAGGGCCGCTACTTGATCGCATTGATATTCAAGTGGATGTGCCCCGTTTACCCGATTATCAACTCGCCATGACCTTTGATGACGATGAAGCAGAAGATATCCGCCATCCGAAAGAAAAAGTCCGCCAGGCGCGGCAACGTCAACTAGACAGGCAAGGGGTACTTAATGCCCATTTGCCCGTAAGCCAACTCGCAGGCGTGTGTTCCCTTAGTGCCGCCGATTTATCTTTTATACAAAAGGCCGCAGAAAAACTGAATTTGTCCATGCGCGCTTTTCATCGCGCGTTGAAGGTCTCCCGCACCATTGCCGATCTTAACGGTGCCGCCGAGGTCAATCGACTACACATTAGTGAAGCCTTGGGCTACAGGGCATTAGATAACTTGATCCGTCAACTAAGTACAAGTTGAAACAGGGCATTAATTAACGGCTCGTGGCGACGGGACGACAAACAACTTAAACCGAGATCATAAGCTTCAATATCATGCACTTGGATACGGTTAACATTGCTGGTCATTGAGGAGTATTCCAGCACCACTTTTGGCACAAAGCCAATGCCGCATTCCAACGCCACCATGCTGACAATGGCTTCGTTACCACCAACGGATGCATACACATTGGGTCGAATGCCATGTTCCGCAAACCAATGATACGCAATCCGACGGGTCGGACCATGCTCGGGCATAATCACCTGATGCCGACGCCAGTCGATCTGGGCAAGTTCGGTTAAACGCCAGTCTTTGGGCACAATAAGTTCAAGGGGGATCTTGTCTAAGGGGGAAAAGGTCATATCCGTGGGAAAATCGGGCGCATCAATGCCAATGGCCACATCACACTCTTTATGTTTGACTTTTTCATTGGACAATGCGGGATCGCCGGTCACTAAGCGTATATCCACGCTGGGATAGCGCTCTCGAAATTGCCTTAACAGGGCCGGCAAGTGACTTTGACTTGCGGTAACAGAGCAAAACAAACTTAATTCCCCTTGCAGGGCGTCATTGTCATCCCGCAGCTCCTGCCTAAGAGACTGCCACTCTTTAAGTACTTCCGTACTAAATGCCAGAAGCTTATGTCCGGCGTGGGTAAGCACAACAGAGCGGTTATTCCGTTTTAACAGCACAGTGCCACACTCTTCTTCCAAGCGTTGAATGGCTCGGCTTAAGGTAGAGGGCGACACATACATGGCATTTGCCGTTTCGCCGAAATGTAAACTATTTGCTAAATGATTAAAAAGCTGAAGTGAACGAAAATCCATAATATTGCAAAATATGAAATACTGTTTTGCAAATATATCATTTTCCAAAACAAAAGGGATCCCGTATTCTTCTGTGCAAGTCGTCATCGACGAGGTCATCGACTGGCTTTGCGCCCGTTGATAATGACTAGATTAATGATGTTCGGAATTATATATGGCTAATTATTTTAATACTCTGTCTCTTCGTCAGCAATTAGACCAACTGGGTCGCTGTCGTTTTATGGAGCGCAGCGAATTTACAGACGGTTGTGAATTCTTAAAAGGCAAGAAAATTGTCATCGTCGGCTGTGGAGCTCAAGGCCTTAACCAAGGTCTGAATATGAGAGATTCAGGGTTGAATGTTGCTTACGCATTGCGTCAAGCAGCTATCGATGAAAAACGCGATTCTTATCAGCGTGCAAGTGGTAACGGGTTTACAGTCGGTACGTATCAGGAACTTATCCCCGATGCAGACCTCGTGTATAACCTGACGCCGGATAAACAGCACGCCAGTGTGGTAGAAGCGGTAATGCCGCTTATGAAAGAAGGTTCTGCTTTAGGCTATTCTCACGGTTTTAATATCGTGGAAGAAGGTCAGCAGATCCGCAAAGACATCACAGTGATTATGTGTGCACCTAAGTGCCCAGGTACCGAAGTACGCGAAGAATATAAGCGTGGTTTTGGTGTTCCCACACTGATTGCAGTGCACCCAGAAAACGATCCGAAAGGTGAAGGCTGGGATATCGCCAAAGCACTGGCAAGTGCTACCGGCGGTGACCGTGCAGGTGTGCTTGAGTCTTCTTTCGTTGCTGAAGTTAAGTCTGACTTGATGGGCGAGCAAACCATTTTATGTGGTATGCAACAAGCCGCCGCTATCTTGGCTTACGAAAAAATGACCGCTGATGGTATCGATGCCGGTTATGCAGCTGCGCTGATTCAATATGGACTGGAAACCATCACCGAAGCACTTAAGATCGGTGGTGTAACGAACATGATGGACAGACTGTCTAATCCAGCAAAAATCAAAGCATTTGATTTAGCTGAAGAATTGACAGACCTGCTTCGCCCTCTGTTTGAAAAGCATCAGGATGACATCATTAGCGGAGAGTTTTCTCGCACCATGATGGAAGACTGGGCAAATGGTGATGCTAACCTACTGAAATGGCGTGAAGAAACAGGTCAATCCGGTTTCGAAAATGCCCCTCAGTATGATGGCAAAATCACTGAGCAAGAATTTTTTGATAATGGCATCTTGTTAGTTGCCATGATCAAGTGCGGTGTAGAAGTGGCCTTCGACGTTATGGTTGAAGCAGGAATTTTACCTGAGTCTGCTTACTATGAATCACTGCATGAAACACCTTTGATTTCTAATACGATTGCGCGTAAACGCTTGTATGAAATGAACGTGGTTATCTCCGATACAGCGGAATACGGTAACTATTTGTTCGCCAATGCAGCAGTACCGCTATTGCGTGAGAAATTCATGCCTAAAATCGATACCAGTGTTATTGGTAAAGGCCTGGGAGAAACCTCCAATCAGGTTGAAAACCGCCGCTTAGTAGAAGTTAATGAAGCTATCCGTAATCACGGTGTTGAAAGCATCGGTAAGGAATTACGTGGCTACATGACGGACATGAAAGCCATCATTGGTGTGTAACAATTTCTGTCGTTAGGTGCTTAACTAAGCCCTCTTGCCCGACCATTTTGGTCGGGCTTTTTTATGCCTCTTCCCCGCACAAAACCCCTCTTTAGATACCCATTTCAGGCAAGGCCCATGGGTCAACGCCGATACCCCTTTGCGCCTGGCTTAATGAACAGGTTTAAACTAAGAAGATCGCCATTTAGCATAAGCGGCCATAGGCAAACCCATTGCACCTGAAGAGCCCACTACGGCTCATCTGACCCCTTTTATCCTTCAAAATGCTTAGAGCGCTCAGCAAGCTTCACGCAGCAATAGGCCAGGGAAAACAAGGTTAAAAAGCCAATTCCAATGGGAAACAGGGTGCCGCTAAGAAAACTATCGATAAACAGCGCGATAGGCACGGAAAATATACTCGACATAGAACCAATAATGGCAGCGCCAATACCGGCCATATGACCTAAGGGTTGCATCGCCATGGCGTTTAGGTTACCAAACAGGATCCCCATAAAGAAAAAGCCTACAAACATTACCAACACCACCATCCATAATGGCGGTAAGCCCTGATACGCGACAATTAAAGACAAATATACGACGCCAAAACCTATCGCACCTATTAAGGCCACATTGACCAGTTTGCTCATGCCAAAACGCATTACCATTTTACCGTTTAAAAACGATGCCAAACCAATGGAGAAAGCCAGAAACGCGAAGATAAATGGGAACATTGTTCCGGTGTCATAATATTCTTGGAAAATGGTTTGCGATGCGCTTAAGTAACTTAAAAAACCACCAAAAATAAACCCCATGGCACAGGTATAACCCATAATATTGCCGTGGGTCAGAATGTACTTTGACGACTTAAAGAAGCGAGACCACGCAAAAGATTCCCGCTTTGTTGCCGGTAAAGTTTCAGGCTGTCTGGCAACAAACCACACACCGGTGATCACCGCAATGGTCGAAAATAATGTAAAAATATGCTGCCAACTAAAGAAAGTAAGCACGGCTTGCCCAACCATGGGCGCCACCATAGGCACAAGAATAAAGACCATCATAATAAAAGACATAACGCGGGCCATGGCATCCCCGACATAGAGATCACGAATAATTGCCATAGAAGCGATACGTGGGCCAGACACACCAAAAGCTTGCACCAATCGACCAATTAACATGGTGTTCATATCTTTGGCAGTCATACATATTACGGTGCCGATAATAAAAATAACCAAGCCCAGTAAAATGGCCTCTCTGCGTCCCCGTGCATCTGAATACGGGCCAAAAAATAGCTGTCCGAAAGCCATGCCAAAAAAGAATATAGACACAATTAGATGCACTTGATGAGGATGGTCTGCATTTAAAGCTTCACCAATTTGCATTAATGCCGGTAACATAGCATCAATACTTAACGCCACAAGGGATGTCATAAGTGCCATAAGCGCAACAAATTCCACCAACCCTAATGTTGGCTTACTGCTAGTATCTGATAGAGGCTGACCCATGAGAACTTCATTTTCCAGTTAAAAAACGATAGTCCCGTAGTATACCCCATTCATGGGAAGGGAATGCTAAGACTTTGTCACTTTCAAGGTTTAACGTACCAAAATGTGATAGCGGTAAAATTGATCGTTTTACCTGACAAATACGAATACCATTACCACGGCATTATCTTTTAAGATAATCAAAAGCCATTATTTTTGTTGTGTTAATGCTTGTATCACACCACGAGGTACCCATGCCCTTTGTTATTTGGAACGACCGTATTTAATGAAATCTCCCTTGGCCATTTTTCCTTACTGCTGGTTAGCCCTTTGCGCCACATTATTTCATGGTGCTGCTTGGTCGATTGAAGCCGATATTAAAGGCGTGGAACAATCAGAAATAGAAGAAAATATTCGTTTGCATTTAAACAACTTAGAGGTAGAAAACAGCGCTTTAAATGATCCCTACTGGCAAGAGGAAATTAACCGCACTGTGGCCACTGCCGTAGAGCCTTTTGGGTATTATAATAGCCAGGCCAGTGTAGATGTTGATGACAATACCCTTGTGGTAACGGTCAACTTAAACACGCCATTGATTGTTGCCAATGTCACCCGGGAAATCATTGGCCCAGGACGCACCGATGAAGGCTTCCACCAACAGTTTAATGCATTCCCACTGAAAAAAGGGGATGTGCTGCATCAACCCTTATATAGTCGCTTTAAAACCGCCATGTTTAACTATGCCCTTTCCCATGGTTATTTCGATTTTAGTTGGCAAGCCACCCGCTTAGATCTGGTACGAGAAGAGCGGGAGGCCAACATTCTACTGATTGCCCAAAGTGGCCCACAATATAAATTTGGCGAACTAAAACTGATTGGTGAAAACAAATCCAAAGCCATACTTAATCGCCTGAAACCTTTTACCACAGGGCAACCTTATTCATCAGCGGTGTTAACGGAATATAACCGGCGCTTAAACCAATCTGGGTATTTTTCTCGTGTTATTGCCCGTCCAGTGGTCAGTGAAGCCGAAGATCTTGAAGTTCCTATTGAGATCACCTTGGTTCATAAGCCCAAAGATAGCTTTAATGTCGGGGTAGGCGCGGCCACAGATACAGGCCCACGCATACGCTTGCAATGGGAACGCCCGTGGGTGAATTCCCGAGGTCATTCTGTGAGTTCAGCCATATTTATCTCATCACCAGAACAATCCGTTACGATGGATTACCGTATTCCAATGAAGGATATCACCCGGGATTATCTCAGTATTGAGGCAGGCTATCAGTTTATCGAATATAGCAATTCCGATACCGATGCAGAAACCTTATCCTTAGCCTCCCACCGTTACTGGCAGGAAAGCGACTCGCCCTGGCAGCAAGACGGTTCATTAACTTATTTAAAAGAAACCTATATTCAGGGTTCCGATGATGAACAAACAACCCAGTTAATTATGCCCGGCTATGCCATTCGCTATCTCAATCGAGATGACACCTTAAATATTACCAAGGGCACGTATTTTCATGCGTTCACCCAAGTTGGCAGAGACAACGTTGGTTCTGACATCAATATTGTAAAAGCCGTAATTGAAGGGGGCGTAATACGGACCTATAAAAAACACTGGCTAATGATGCGGGCCGAAACCGGTGCCATCAAAACCAACGACTTTTCCAGTGTGCCAGCATCGCTGCGCTTCTTTGCCGGTGGCGACCAAAGTATTCGAGGCTTTGCTTATCGGGATATTTCCCCTAAAGATACCGTGACCAACCTGGAAACCGGAGAAGAAGAAAGCGATGTTTCCGTTGGCGGTAAATACCTTGCCACCGCCGGCGTCGAATATGCCTACCGTGTTGCAGAGAACTGGCGGGCAGCGGTTTTTATCGATGCGGGTACGGCAACCAACGATTTTGATCAGGATATCGCCTATGGTTTTGGTACCGGCTTTCATTGGCTCTCGCCCATAGGCCCAGTGCGGGTGTACGGTGCACGAGGAATTTCTGATTATGAAAACAGCTGGCGGCTTCACTTCATGATAGGGCCTGCATTATGAGGTTACGCCGTACCATTGCTTGGTTACTTCTGCCTATACTGGTTTTGCTCATCCTGCTGGCTTTACTTATCAGCCCCTTAGGCACACCAGTACTGCGCTACGTCGCCGAAGCCGTAGTGGATGACTTAACCATTACCCGTATGGACGGTACCCTGTTAAGCGATTTCTCCGTCAGCGGCTTATCTTGGCAAAACGATCAATGGAAGGTTAACGCCGACTACGTTGAGATCAACGTAGTGCTGAGTTGCTTCTTTTCCAAAAAACTCTGTATTGATCATCTCACCCTTAACAATATCGCCATTACACAAACTGCGGTCAGTGACGACAATGACGCGGATGACACCCCCACTGCAGATTTTACTTTACCCATTCCAATTTCGTTAAATGCCCTTACCCTAACGGGCTTTTCCCTAGCCTTACCAGACCAGTCCATTTCCTTGGCCTCATTGTCGACCAAAGGCAGTGCCGATGAAAAAATCCACTTAGATTCGTTGACGGTAGAGGGCGTAGCCGTTCAGCTTGCCGCGAGTAAGACACAAGACGCGGATCCTGCCGCCACCCGCAGCTATGCCATGGATTATAGCGCCCCTGAATTGCCGGTGATCACGCTACCGATGTCGGTCAATATCAACGATTTTAGCTTGGCCCCTATGACCATCACCCAGGGTGACAACGCCCCCATTGAGGTGGCCCGTGTTACCTGGGATAACCTGTCTTTTATTGAAAGCCAACTTAACTGGCGCAAGCTCCATGTGGAACATTCGCAAGCGACGGTAGACTCCACCGGCGGCATTGTGTTTTCTGAACGTTACCCTTTAGATGTGTCGGCACAGGTATCGGTAACCCAGGACGATGTGCACGAAGACATCGACCTTGATGCCCAAGGCGCTTTGGATGATATGTCCTTCACCCTTAAGACCCAAGGTACCTATACCCTTGTTGCCCAGGGAAAAGGCAACGTCCTTACCGATAGTCTGCCATTAGATTTTACCCTGTCCTGGCCTGATCAAAGCATTCCGCAAATTGAGGGCGGACAACTGTGGCAAGGCACCCTCAGCTTCCAAGGGGAAATGGGGGAATATCACCTTACCGGTGAAGCCGGAGCAGA